>DCHU01000035.1:15122-17811 GCA_002314915.1 Caryophanales bacterium UBA1744 | reverse complement strand
GAATCTTGTTAATCCGTTAAGGTCATTGACGAATTCATACTCATAATCGCTGAGGTTTTTCTTCATTAAATCGGTTAGGTAATCAACGATATCCGGTGAGATTTCAAAAGCCATGAAGAGGCAACCCTTCTTAACTTTCTTATAGTTTTCAAATATCGATTTGTAGACGTTCTTCTCCTTATTCATCCATAACGCTCTAGCTGGCTCAAAGTCTTTAACCGAATCCTGAGCGTCTTCTTCATTAAGGATATAAGGTGGGTTTGAAACGATGATGTCGAGGTTCATCTTCTTCTCGATGAATGGCTCAAGAGCATCGCCGATCAATGGTTCGCATCTGGTGCCTTCTTTTGCGAAGTTGATCTTTGCGACTTCCATTGAGTCTTCAGAAATGTCGGTTGGATAAATCATCCAGTTCTTGAATGACTCTTTTAAAGCGATGGTGATGCATCCGCTTCCTGTTCCGATATCTGCAGCGACCAAGTACTGACGTGGCTCGTAGTAGTTGGAGATTCTTTCGCTGATTAAAGAAACGAGTTCCTCTGTTTCTCCGCGAGGAATAAGGACTCTGTTATCAACATAGAGTCTATGCTGGAGGAACTCTGCTTCACCGATGACATATTCAACAGGTTCGTTGTTTTTTAAACGCTCGACCTGTGAACGGAAAAGATCATATTTTGTCATTTCCTTATCTTTATAAAAGATAACATCAATCTGGTCATGGAATCCTTCGTTGGCCATAATCAAAACGCGCAAATCCCTTGCGAGTATATCGTATGGCTTACATTCGGCGTGAGCTGCTGCAAGTGCTTCGCCAATGGTTGGCATTATTTTGCCTCCTCAAGCATCTTCATCTCCTGGTCGTAGTGAACAAGAGCGTCGACGACTGAATCAAGTTCGCCTTCCATGATTCTGTCAAGCTGGTTGACTGTGAATCCGATACGGTGATCTGTGACACGGTTCTGTGGGTAGTTATAGGTTCTGATCTTCTCCGATCTTTCACCGGTTCCGACTTTGAGTTTTCTCTCGTTAGCTCTTTCGTTATCCTGCTGAGCCTGATAGAAATCGTGGACTTTTGCACGGATCATTCTCATACAGATTTCCTTGTTCTGGAGCTGTGCTTTCTCAGTCTGACAAGAAACGACGAGACCTGTTGGGATGTGTGTAACACGGACTGCTGATTCGGTCTTGTTGACGTTCTGACCTCCAGCGCCCTGTGAACGATATGTATCAATCTTTAAATCTGCTGGGTTGATTTCAACATCAACTTCTTCAGCTTCTGGCATGACGAGGACTGTTGCACATGATGTGTGGACACGGCCCTGTGATTCGGTCTTAGGGACTCTCTGAACACGGTGTGCTCCAGACTCGAATTTGAGTTTTGAGTAGACGTTTTCGCCTTTGACCATGAATGAGACGTATGAGTAGCCGCCTGATGAACCTTCAACTCCATCGAGGAACTGAAGCTTCCAACCCTGCTCTTCTGCATAACGTGCATACATTCTGAGAAGGTCGCCTGCGAAGATGTTTGCCTCATCTCCACCGACCGCGCCTCTGATTTCGACGATGATGTTTTTGCTGTCGTTAGGATCGACTGGAATTAAATCGATCTTGAGAGTTTCCTCAAGATTAGCCATTTCAGCTTCGATTGTCTTTCTCTCTTCTTTTAACATTTCAGCCATCTCTTCATCGGCAATACCGAGTGTTTCGATGAGCTCTTTTAAATCTGCTTCAATCTTTAAATAACGTAAGAACTTCTGATAAGGAGTGTCTAAACCTGCTCTTTCTTTAGAAAGGGATGTTAATTTCTGGATGTCATTGGAAATGTCTGGTGACGCTAATTCAGCATCGATTTCCTCACATCTTGTTTTGGTGGCTTCAAGCCTTTTGCGCATGCTTTCTTCCATAAAATTCTCCTCCAGCGTGGCGATTATATCACGGGAACGGCCTATAGTATAAACATAAGATGACTATTCTCACTAGTGAGAAGGCTATATTTTGAGTATAATCATTTAGAAAATATGTCATACAAAGCACTTTACCTAACTTACAGACCTCAGACATTTGAAGAGGTCGCAGGCCAGAAAGCCATCGTCAGAACACTCAAAAACGCCATCACGAAAGATAAGATCGGACACGCTTATCTCTTCGCTGGACCTAGAGGTACCGGCAAGACTTCCATGGCTAGACTTTTCGCGAAAGCCCTCAACTGCGAGCAGGGTCTCGGATGCCAGTGCAACCAGTGCATCAACTGCACTTCTATCACTGAAGGCACACACCCTGACATCGTTGAAATCGACGCCGCGTCAAACAACGGTGTTGACCAGGTTAGAGAGTTGATCGAGAAAGTCAGATACGCTCCTCTCAGAGGAAAGTACAAAGTGTACATCATCGACGAAGTTCATATGATGTCCACCGGAGCATTCAACGCTCTCTTAAAAACGCTTGAGGAACCACCAGAAAACGTCATCTTCATCCTCTGTACAACAGAGCCACATAAAGTTCTCCCAACCATCCTCTCCCGCTGCCAGAGATTCGATTTCTCACGCATCAGCGACCTTGAGATGAAAGAGAAACTCATCGAGGTTCTTGAAAAAGAAGGTGCATCATACGATAACGATGGTCTTAAGACCGTTGTGTCGCTCGCCGATGGCGGTATGCGTGATGCATATTCCATCATCGACCAGATTCT
>DCHU01000035.1:12966-15050 GCA_002314915.1 Caryophanales bacterium UBA1744 | reverse complement strand
GATGAAAAGATCTCATTGCTTAAAGCAATCGCAGAAGGAGACGTTAAGACAGTCGTCTCCAAGAGCGAGACATATTTAACAGCGGGTATCGATGTCAGAAGACTCTTAAGAGAGTTGATTGGCATATTAAAAGATCTTCTCATTTATGAGAGAACAAAACTTGCAGACTTGCTTGAAGATATCGATGAGGCTGAAGCTAAGGATTTAGCATCAAGCATCAGACCATCATTATGCAACACGATGGTGTCATCCCTCATCGAAGCACAGAACAACTTAAAGAACATCAACGATGTCCGTTCATTATTCGAGTTATCACTCTTAAGAATGGCATCGTCAAACGTCCAGGATGAGGTTGAAGAGAAACCGGCACCTAAGAAGGTTGTAGTAGCTCCAAAACCAGTCATTGAACCGGTTATTGAAGAAGAACCTGAGCCAATCGTTGAGTTGGTCAGTGAGCCAGAGCCTGTCATCGAAGAGGTTAAGCCTGTGGTTCAGGAAGTTAAGCCAGAACCAAAACCAGAGCCAGCCCCGATAGATGTATCGAGAGTCTCCGCTCCAGCAATCGCAACAGAAGGCGACATGACCCAGTTATCATTCGATGACGTAATCAAAGTCATGGTTCTCGCAAACAAAAACGAGAGAGTCGAACTCGTTAAGAACTGGGAGAGACTCAACACAATCAAAGAGGATCCGGAGTTAGGCAACCTTGCCACCCTCTTGTCAGAAGGGCACCCATTCTGCTTATGCCAGGAAGTCCTTATCCTTGCTTATAACTTCTCAAAACTCAGCAAAAAGGCCAATATCATTGAAAATCAGAAGCCTTTGCAGGATTTGGTCGAGACGTTGCTCGGCAGAAGAGTATTCATCTATGCCATCGATCCAAACGAGAAGAATGGAATCATCAGAGATTTCATGAACAAACAGCAGTTAAACTTACTGCCAAACAAAAAAGATATCACATTAGATTTTATTAAATAGGAGTTACAAACATGAATCCAATGCAGCAAATGATGCAGCAGGCTCAGCGCATGCAGCGCGAGCTCGCTAAGGCACACGCAGCCGTAGATGCAGAAGTCTTCACAGTCAAGAAGGCAGGCATCGTCGAAGTCGAAGTTCAGGGTACTAGAGAAATCATCTCTATCAATATCGACGAAGCAGCAATCAACCCAGACGATAAAGATATGATCGAAGAGACACTCATGATGGCTCTCAATGAAGCACTTGCTCAGGTCAAGGCAGCTCATGACGCAGTCGATGAGAGAATCACAGGTCAGGCAAAGGGATTCTAATGAAAGAATTAACCTCAATCACAAAACTAACCAACTCTTTCTCTAAGCTTCCGGGCGTAGGTGTTAAGAGCGCAGAACGCATGGCATATGCTGTTTTAGGTATGTGTGATGAGGACGTCGCTGAATTCACAAAAGCCATGATGGAAGTTAAGGAAAACATCCACAAATGCCCTATTTGCGGAGTTTATACCGAAGACGAAACATGCGACATCTGCAGCGATGAGAATAGAGACCACTCACTAATCTGTGTCGTTTCTGACCCAAAAGACGTCTTAGCCATGGAGAAGATGAACTCATTCAACGGCGTTTATCATGTCCTTGGCGGAGTCATCGCAATCTCAAAAGGCAAAGGTGCCGATTCATTATCGATCGATGCCTTAATCGAGAGAGCCAAGAACGGCGGAGTAAAAGAGATAATCCTCGCAACATCCTCGACATTAGACGGTGAGACCACCGCTATGTTCGTAGCCAAGTTGCTTGAGGGATTAGACGTAACAGTCACAAGACTCGGTTACGGCCTCCCAATGGGCGCTTCATTGGATTACGCAGATTCCTTAACGCTCGCTAAAGCGTTCGAGGGAAGAAAGAAGATTTAAGTATGTTCATCACATTCGAAGGCGGAGAAGGTTCAGGCAAGACCACCGCGATAAAAAGAATAATCGCAGAACTCGAATCTAGAGGTTATGAGGTTATCTTAACTAGAGAACCTGGCGGCACTCCAATCGGAGAGCAGATCAGAAACGTTATCTTAGATAAGGAAAACACAGCAATGGACCCTAGAACTGAGGCTCTTTT
>DCHU01000035.1:0-12897 GCA_002314915.1 Caryophanales bacterium UBA1744 | reverse complement strand
GAAGGCAAGGTTGTCTTATGTGATAGATACTTAGATTCATCGCTCGCATATCAGGGCGGAGCAAGAAACCTTGGCATTGAGGAAATCCTCAACGTCAACCTCTACGCAACAGAAGGTTTTGAACCAGACATCACCTTCCTCTTTGATATTGAGCCAGAGCTTGGCTTAGCAAGAATTGCCGCCAACGCCGGAAGAGAAGTCAACAGACTCGACGTCGAGAAGTTGGACTTCCACCACAAGGTTCGCGAATCATTCCACAAGGTAGCGGCAATGTTCCCTAACAGATTCAGAATCATCGATGCATCAAAAGGACCGGATGAGGTCTTCAATGCTGCATTCCAGGAAATCGAAAAAGTATTGGATAAATAATGAAGTTCTCGAACTATCTGCAAAATAGACAACCGATACTCTGGAGAACGTTCTCAAACGCTCTCGAGATGGATCGCATCAACCATGCGTATCTCTTAAGCGGCGAGTCAGGTGTCCCTCTAAAAGAGACGGCATTATTCCTCGCAAAGTCTATTTTATGTGCAAATCCTAACCCTTTAGCGGATGAAGAATGCAGATTTTGCAGAAGAATCGAGCACGGAACATATTCAGACTTCTTCATGCTTGATGGCTCAAATGAGTCCATTAAGAAAGACGATGTTCAGGAAGTCGTTGCCGGATTCTCCAAGACTCCATTGGAGGAAAAAGGCATCCTCATCTACGTTATCCACTTAGTTGAGAACATGACCATCGAATCAATAAACTCACTCCTTAAGTTCCTTGAGGAGCCAGGCAAGAACACATACGCGATACTCACAACCCAGAATGAAGCGAGAATCTTGCCGACAATCATCTCTAGATGCGAAACGATAAGAATGACCCTCGCACCACGTCAGGTGGTACTAGACGAGGCTGAAGAACTTGGGGTCGTAAAAGAAGACGCCGAACTCTTGGCATACTTCGTCAACTCAGGCGCGCTCATCCAGGAGCAGGCGGAAAGCGATGAGTATCTCAACGCTAAAGAATCATTCCAAATCGCTCTAGAATCATTTAACGAGACTTCATCGTTTGCCCTCTTCTCATTTGAGAAAGACATCATCTCGAAGATCTCAAAGAAAGCGGAGGCCAAGTACTTCTTGGATATGCTTGCCCTCGCCTTCAAAGACGTTGTTGCGTATAAGGAGAACCAACCGGTTAAACTCACCCAATACGCAACGCTCATAAAGCCTCTAGCCAAGAAACTCCTTCATCAGGAGGAATCTCTCATTGAGATAATGAAGGTGAGAAGCCAATTAGATTTAAACATCAGCCCAGCCCTTGCTCTTGAGCATGTGGCCAATTACATAACGAAAGGAAGGTAGTCCCATGGAAGAAAAACAATACTTCATCGGCATCAGATTTGCCGGAACTATAAAATCCTATTATTTCTCCACCACTATCGATGACTTGAAAATCGGTGATTTAGTCGTCGTCGAAACAATCGCAGGATACGAGATCGGAACAGTCGTCACCGAATTGCAGGATATGTCCAAATACACTTCAAATCTTGCATTAAAACCAATTATCAGACGTCCAAACAAAGATGATATGGCCGCTTATAAACTTGGTTTAAAAGAAGCGCAGGAAGCACTTGAAATCACAAGAACAGAAGTTGAGAAACTCGGTTTAGCAATGAACCTCATCGACGCTTTCTACACACTTGATGGATCTAAGGTCACAATCACCTACACAAGCGAGGGAAGAGTAGACTTCAGAGATCTTTTAAAGATCCTTGCTCCACAACTCAAATGCAGAATCGAATTACATCAGATCGCCGCAAGAGATAAGGCGAAGATGATCGGCGGCATCGGCATCTGTGGTCTCCCGCTTTGCTGTGCGACATTCCTCAACCAGTTCGACGGAATCTCCATCTCTAGAGCCAAGAACCAGATGTTAACACTCAACATCCCTAAGCTCTCTGGCCACTGCGGAAAACTCATCTGCTGCTTGCTCTTCGAAGACGATATGTACACTGAAGCTAAGAAGGATTTCCCTAAGTTCGGAACAATCGTCAAAATCGATGGCGAAGAATACAAAGTCGATGGCTACAACATCTTGTCTAGAACAGTCAAACTCGTAAGCCAGGATAACCTCAAGTTCATCCCTCTCAACGAATATAAGCAGATTGAGAAAAAGAGCTTCAAGCCAATGGCAAGGGACAGACGCAACTAATTATGGATAGAGAACTCAATTTCAAAGGCAATAGCCCACTTCTATATCTCATCTCCACTCCAATCGGAAACTTGGATGAGTTTTCACCACGCGCAATCGAGGTCCTCAATGGAGTTGATTTCGTCGCGGCAGAAGACACAAGAAACTCAGGTTCTCTCCTCTCTAAATTCAATATCAAGAAATCCTTCATCATGTGCCATGAGCACAATGAGGAAGAAGCGTCTCAGAAAATCATCTCTTTATTAAAAGAAGGCAAGAAGATCGCCTATATGTCAGATGCTGGATATCCAGCCATCTCCGATCCAGGCGAAAGGCTCGTTGCCAGATGCATTGAAGAAGGCATCAAAGTCTCCTGTGTGAACGGAAGCAACGCCGCATTATGCGCTCTAGTATGTTCAGGACTTCCAACCAACCACTTCTACTTCTACGGATTTCTCCCATCCAAACCTTCGGAAAGAGAGAAGGAACTCGCTAAGCTAAAAGATAGAGAAGACACGATGATCTTCTATGAAGCACCTCATAGAATCGATGCTACACTCAAATCTATGAAAGAGGCCTTTGGAGGCTCTAGGCGCGCGTGTATCGGAAGAGAACTCACCAAAGCCTTTGAAGAGTTCATAAGAGGCGATTTCAACGCTTTATGCGAGCTTGACCCAGAAACTCTCAAAGGAGAAATGGTCATTATCGTAGATAAGGCCCCTGAAACAAGCAAAGAAATAACAGATGAGGAAATCATCGAGTTATTGAAGGGATACACGAAGGACATGAGGTCCAAAGAAGCTATCGCCAAAATCGTAAAAGAAAAAGGCGTAGCCAAGAATAGAGTCTACGACCTTTATCTAAGTATTAAGTAATAAAGAAGAGATTAGTCCGCTAGTCTCTTTTTTCTTTTGTTGTAATGTTTGATGCCGATGAATGTGCCTTCATATGCAAGAAGCATTCCGAGCCCAGCTCCGAACAACAACATTCCCTCTTTGAGGTATGGGGTTGTGTATTTGAGGGTGTATTCATACTCGCCAGCCTTAGCGACGAATGAGACGACACCTCCATTAGCGCGATAGACGTTTGGAGTTGATGTTGTTCCGGTTGCAACATTTGTTGCCACAAGTTTCCATCCAGCATCATATCCGATTGAGGTTGTCACGACCTTTGCGTCAGAGAAATTGGATTTGAATGTGAACTTATCAGTCTTATATGTGACATCGGTCAAGTTGTACTCATCCGTTGAGTATTTGGCGATAGATTCCTCTAAATACGCCCTGGTTTGAGCGTAGATATTGAACTTGCCAAGCCTTGTTGTTCCGTCGCCCTTGAAGCAGCAAACGATATATTTGACACGTCCTTCTGGATAGAAACCGAAGACACCGCCATTTGAGTTGACATGCTCGTTTTTCCAGTTGCGGACCGATTTGTATTCATATGCCAAGATGACATCGCTCTCGGTGACTGTATCAGGGTTTGCTGGATCATCATACCTATCACCTACAAAGTAGATTCTAGGAGCTTCACAAAGACCATAATCCTCATTATTGAGATATGATGCACCGGTGAAGTCTAAGACGAAATATGTTCCGTCTTTAGAACCGTTGAAGTACTTTCCGTATCCTGCGCTTGGATAGAAGACCATCTTGCCATAGCTTCTCAAAACGCTGTTCGTCCAGTCATATGAATCATCGACTGCGCTGATAAGCTTTGAGGAAGAAATCTTCGAACTATCAGTCATAGCAGGGTCTGATAAGAATGCCGTTGGAGAATATGATTCCTCATCGCTTAAATGCATGAAGAATCCATAGTATTTGCCGTCTGAGTGAACAGTCTCAACATATTTCTTATTTGCAATAATCTGGGTTAATCCCGAGTTGGATAACGCCGCAGAAGGGGCTTCAGATATAAGACCAGCATCAGGAGCGGTGCTGTTGGCTTTGAGCTCGTCGACGACATTATCGATTTCATCGTCCTCAAAGATTGCGCCATCGATGTATGTCTGCTCGTTTCTCAAGAGTTCTCTAGACGCTGAGCCACCAGAACCGTAGTTGTGGAACCAGTCGCTTTCGTTTCTCGTGGTGCTTTCCTCGACGAGATTTTCTTTGTAAATCTTGTCTACTCCGTGTCCTAGAGGCGTTGCTGAAGCATATGGGCTCTTATAGATGGTCCATGTGTCATTCTGATAAACGATCTCCGATCCGAATGGAACATTTGGTCTGTAGTCGTTGTAATGATAGTATCCTTCATTCTCGATTGCGTAGTACTGATATCCCATCGCGTAATCAAACCCGAATCTCTTGTTGCTGTAATAGCCAGACCATGACTTTCCGATGACATCCTGACCATATACTCCCGATCTGATGTATTCGTTGTTTGTCATGTAGCTATATCTCGTTAAATCAGCAACATCATAGTTGAATAATGAGTGGAATGTTGAGGCGTTGTTGTAGCCTAAAGCCATACCCATATTGGACTCGAAGTCAGAGTCGGAATACATCCTGTAATATCCGCCTTCTTGCTTTTCAAGTTCATTGAACGTCTTGGTTGTTAACTTAACGTATGGCGCACCACCGTCAAACCATTTAACTGGGTTAGAGTAACCATAAATGAAAGAGAGGTTTCCAGACACCGCAGTCTCAACCGCGATGAATCCGAAAAGAATCTGATGCAGGAATTCCTTCTTGCTGAGGAAGATGATGACGATTGACTCAACAACCACCAAGGCCATCTGATAATAGACCAACCAAAGAAGCGTTCTCTTTATTCCGTCCCAATCCACTTCAGCTGGAATGAAATACTCATTCTTGGTGTATCCATCAACAGGAAGGGTTGAGATTGTTTTGTTCTTGAGAAGTTTGACCGCGAGAATCCAGGTGACAAAAGTAAGGGCAAGCGTGATCAAAGAACCGACAGGCAATTCCCATCTTGGCGTATCTTTGATGTCATCGAGTTCCCTTGCGGCATAAAGAATAATCACAGGAACAAGAACGATATACCATCTTCCATATCCGTCTCCTGAGAAACAATAGAAGAAGTAATAAGCGAAGTTTGTGAGGAGCAAATAGGTGCATAACGCGAATGCGACAAGATGTGTCCACTGCTTCTTTCTGCAGCTTCTGATTAATGAGCAGAAGAAGAGAATTGTGATAGGCGTATAGCAGAACAAAGACGCTGTCCAAGAGTCGTATGTATAGGTGCCACCATTGGACGTTCCTTTAGCGATTGGGAGCCATAAATAGTTGCAAGTTGGATAGAAAAAGCCAAATAAACCCTGCAATTCTCTTCCTGTATTGCCTCCAACTGCCATAAACATGTATTTGAAGAATAACTTGATATCAAATGATTTTATGGAGTCTAAAAGGACGTTCAGGTATGCAATGCCGCCTGAAGCGGTTCTTCCGGATAACAGGGTTTCTCTTAAGCCAGGGAGCAAGATTGGAGCGGACATCAATATACCTGCGGCGAATGATGCAACACCCATTCCGATAACTGCGAAATTCTGTCCAACCCCCCTTGTCTTGATGGTGCAGAAGTAACGCCAGATAGCGTAGATTACACCCCATACGCATAAGACGATGAGGAAGAAGAATGAAATGATTCCAAGGAGGAATATGGATAATACCAAGCAAGCTGGTTTTTGTTCCTTGATGACCTTTTCAACGCCAAGCATTATGAGTGGTACTGTGCATGCCATAGACATGAAGGAAGGGAATCCAACCATGAAGTTGATGTATCCACAGAAAGCAAACGCCGCCGCGCCGACTCTAGATGTCCTTTCACTTACGCCCATGTATCTCAGGTATGCGCGCAAAGCGAAAGCGCTGAATACGCCTTTGGCCATTGAAGCGATGACGAATAACTGTGGCATCCAGTTTCTTGGGAATATGAATGTCCAAAGTAGGAACGGATCAAATAAACCGTAATATGAGTTAGAGCCAATATTGTCGGTTCCAAGGTATGTGTTTGTGCTATACATAGGGAAATGGCCTGTCGTGAATAGCTCATGCCAGTTATCCCAGAATGTGTATGACATAGAAACGTATTGGGATGAATAGTCCCAACCATAGATTGCCGCACCGCCATTGAAGAAGAATGTATAACCACACCATGCGAAAGCGACAACGAACATAAACAGTCCGAAGTAGAAGAGCGAATTAATGTTTAAAAGGAACGGGAATCTAGCCTCAATCCACTTGTAGGCCGAAGACTTCGTTTTGATCTTTTTATATTCGCTTAGCGTCGTCTTGGTTTCTTGGATTGCTTCTGCCATTGAGCCTCCCTTTTAGGTTTTGAGATAGGTTTTGAAGGTTTTTTCTTCAATTCCTCCGCCAATTTCTCGTCTTTTATCTGCTGATGGGTCTTCCAGAATAGTTTTTTGAACTCATCAGGTAATGGAGCCTTGAAGTCATAGACCTTTCCGGTTAATGGGTCTGTGAACACAAGTTCGTATGCGTGTAAACCAAGTCTCTTGATTGGGTTAATTGGTTCGCCGTATTTATCATCGCCGATGACGTGGTGGCCAATGTTTCCAAGCTGAACACGAATTTGGTTTTTTCTGCCGGAATCGATATGGACATCTAAAAGCGACATGCCGTTCTTGGATGCCATCTTCTTGTAGTTAGTGATGCAAAGTTTTCCGCGATTTCTGTCTTTTGTGACATACATCAATTGGGTAACATCACTCATAGCCAAATAATCTTTAAGGTGTCCCTCTTCATTGATATCTTCACCTTCAACGATTGCGTAATAGGCTCTGTCTTTAACGATATCCTGCCAATTCTTCTGAAGGATTTCTTTTGTTGCATAATTCTTTGCGAACATCAAAACGCCAGATGTGTCTTCATCAAGTCTATGGACAACGAAGATTCTTGCATCTCTGTCGGTTTGTGTGATGTATTCCTGAACCAATCGATAAGCGGTTCTTCCCTTTTCCCTATCACTTGCAACCGAAAGCAATCCGGAAGGTTTATTTATAACGATTAAGTCTTTGTTCTCGAAAATGATAGGGAGGTCTTTTCTCTGCCTCTTCTGAATTCTTGTCCATGACAAAGTAACCTCATCTTCTGGATAGAGGTGGAATGTGAATAAAGATGTAGGTGAGCCGCCAACTGCAACCTGGTGATTGGCGATAATGCGCTGAACATTTCTTCTGGACTGGCCAGGGAGTTTCTCGCATAAATAATCAATCAATGTGGTCTCGTGGTGGACGACAAACGTCTTTGTTTTGTTGGGGTCGATCTTGCCTTTGTTCTTGTTTTCTACAGGTCTTCTGGACTTCTTATCATTTCTATTCATGGCTATATATTATCAAAGATAATTAAAAAGAGTTATTTCTTTAGAACAAAAAGACAAAACAAAAAAGCGCTTAAGCGCGTTTATGTTTTGATTAGATACCGAGATAATGTCCGAGAACAATCCACACACCCAAGAGAAGAAGGATGATTCCACCGATAATTGCGGTGATTTCATATCTGCCCTTGAACAGTTTCTCAATCTTGTTTCCAAGGAATAATCCAATAAGTGAGATTATGAATGTGCAGCACATGATTATTGCGGCATGGAGGAAGATTGTACCATTGTTGGATAACGTTCCTGCGTGTAATGCAACGCCTGTTCCCAATGCGTCGATTGCGGTTGCAACTCCATACACGAGAACTTCTTTAACTGAGAATTTCTTTGGCTCTCTTTCCTCGATCGGTTTCTTAGTATCCTTGATGCCATCGATAAGCATCTTTCCACCGATGTACATGAGCAATGCAAACGCAACCCAAGTAACGACTGTTGCCATAATCGCTCCAGCCTTCTCGCCACCAGTTGCGCCGACGATTGCCTGGATGCCTTCAACGAGCCAATAACCGATAAGAGGCATAACCGCCTGCATAACTCCGAAGACTCCGGCGATGAAGAAGCTCTTTCTCTTATTAATGTCTGTATAAGTGAGTCCGTCGGTAACGGCGACTGCAAATGCATCCATCGAGAGAGCAACTCCCATTAATATGATTTGGATAATAATTTCAAATGTCATAGGGCAAAGTATATAGCAACGGTTTTTTAACCGTTAGCATTAAATTAAATTAAAGTATTCTAGAGCCTGTTCTATACCATTTTCGGAACAATGTCCGGTGATATATGTGGCCACTCCTTTTACTTCTGGTTTAGCGTTTTCCATGGCAACGAACTCCTTGACATGATCAGCTATGGAAATGTCCTGTAAGTCATCACCAAAACCAATGGCTTCATCCTCGGTTAAACCATAGTAATCAAGCACATCGTCTATGCCATCTCCCTTCTGATAAACAACAGGAACGACATCGACCGCAAAAGGAAGATATCTGCTGAATACAATCTCAGGGAATTTCGTAATTATGTCCTCATCATAAACGTCAGGACAGAATAAGTGATATTGAGTTAAATCAGGCATTACAACATCGCTTGTGGCAGGATGATTCTCAAGGAATAAATCGTAGAATTTCTTAGCAAATTCATTAAAATCGCCACAAATCCACCTGGTTTCAAGGCCAATCATCTCAAAAGTGATGTTTTTATCAACCAGGTAATTGAAGAATCTTTCGGAAACATTTTGGTCCAAAGTAAACGATCTAATGAACTTGTTTCCAACCTTTGCTGTGCCGCCTGAACTACCAATGATTGCATCCCACTCAATGCCCAAATCAAAGGTTCTCAAATCTCTCATTGAGTCATTTGGTCTAGATGTGCAAACGCAAACCTTTAATCCCTTTTGTTGGGCTTTTTTGATGGCATTAACAGTGCCTTCAGTCCAGCGTTTGTTGTAACCGTCATAGATGGTGTTATCGATGTCGAAAAAAGCAATCTTGATACTCATACTAGGCGATTATAACAAAGTTAATGTTCTTTATCTTTAATAGATTGCTCATAAGCCTCATAAAGAGCTTTGTTGCATTCTTTAATCAATTCGATATCTGGCTTAAAAATAGCCCTGTCGTAGGTCATTAAGCCATTGATTTCATCTTCCACGTCAGAGATCTGGGTGTATACGGAGATTGATAAGCCATCTTTTTTGATAGCGTTGACCAAATCCCTCTTATATACCGTCTCTATGGCTTTATTGAGATTTGAGTTGTCTTTGTATGTTGCATATCCAAATGTCTTCTTGGTGAACATATGGCCTTCTGATGGCAATGAATAGCCACCGAACTCTGATAAGGACAACACTCTTTTGTGATCAGTCTTAGGTTTTGGGGCTCTAAAGTAAATATGTCTGCTGTTGAAATCGCCAACTCCCTTGTCATACCAGCCCGAAGTGGCGTCGATTAAGCAATCGCCAACACAGGATTTCATCTTCGGATACATCTCGGTTGCTCTGAATTGACCCCAGCCCTCATTGAAGAGAGTCCATATGCAAATACATGTAGGTGAAGACAACTGTTTTACGGTCGCATACATATCTTCTTCATATCTAAACATCGAGTCTGGATTCCCTCTTCCAAGGATCTTGTTATCAATGTCGTTCACGTCGTAATTAATGAATGGTCTTGTGTTAATTAAAAGCTTTGAATATTTGGCTCCAGAATTAACCAAATCCTGCATTACCAAAACACCTTTTCTATCGCATTCAAAATACCATCTCATGCTCTCTATTTTTATGTGTTTTCTCAAGCAGTTAAAACCGGCTTCTTTTATGGTGTCAATGTCATAAGAAATGGCTTTTGGAGATGGTGCAGTTAAGCCGCCGTCCGGCCAGTATCCCTGGTCCAATAAAGAGGATAAGAAAATCGGCTTATTATTCAGGTAGAGGTATTTGATACCGCCCACTTCTTTAGCCTCTAAATGTCTAAAACCAAAGTGTGTTGTTACCTTGTCTTCCCCCATCATTAACACAACTTTATATAGGTTAGGTTCATCAGGAGACCATTCCATAAAATGTTCTGATAAATCAATCTCAATGACTTTATTTGAAGGTATTGTTGATTCTGAAATAACTTCATTTTCTTTGTAAATCACGCATAAAACATCATTTTCGCCGTGTTTTACTGCGGAAATAGCCACTTTTTTATCATTCCATGAAGGTTTGACGGTTATTTCCTCGACATAAGACTCAGGAACAAACTCTAAATAAACATCTCCCCAGATTCCACTTGTTGGAGTGTACCAGATGCCGCCCCTCTCGTTGTTTTGTTTTCCTCTTCCGTATATCTCGCTGTCAGTATCATCTCTTGCAACAACCTCTAAAACGTTATCTTCAGAAACGCTGTCAACCACGAAGCAAAAAGATGTATATCCACCTTTATGATCACCAAGTTTTTTGCCGTTAAAGTACACACTGCACTCCTGATCGACGGCAGTGAAATGAAGTATCGCTTTTGAACCGACAAATGCATCCTCGATTTTGAATGTTTTTCTATAGTGCATGTAGTCGTTAGCAGCTATTGAGATTTGTACTTGAGAAAGAGGTGTTTCCGGAGAGAAAGGAACCACTATTTTCTTGGTGTATTTTTCAGTTGATTCTGATTGGTTGATTTCGAAATCCCACCAGCCATCTAACATCAAAAAATGTTCCCTTTCAAAATAAGGGTTTGGGTGTTCAGTAAATGGGTGTTCTAAATCAACGTCTTTAGTGAAAATTGAATTCATAAGGAAACCTTATATATAAATAATGATACAATAAATGCCAATATTATGAAAAACGCATTAACAATATCAAAAGAATTAGAAAAGAAGCAGGCCGACGCATGGATAGTTTTCGATTATGAGAACAGAAATCCCACTGTCCCTTCTTTTGTCGGAAACAAAATGCTCACTAGAAAGATCGTTTTCGTCTTTGAAAGGGAGCAGGCATATATTATTTGCCATTCAATAGATACAGTCTTCTTAAATGACCCAGAAGTAACCAAAGATTTCAAACTACTCGTTTATAACACTTGGCAAGAGATGCTCTCATTAGAAGAATCCTTATTATCTAAATACGCACGCGTATTGATGGATGTTTCTGAGGATGGTCTATTACCAAGAGTGTCCTTAGCTGATTATGGTTCGGTTGATTTTGTTAAGAAGCATGGCGTCGAGGTAATCTCAAGTGCCGACTTATTGCAGGAAATGAACGCTGTCTATGATGATGAATCTTATCAGCTCCAGCTCAAGGCATGCGAAACCACATTGAAGATTAAGGATGAGGCATTCGCAAAAATTGGGGAAATGATTTCAAAGAATGGTGAAGCTGATGAATTTGAAATCCAGCAGTTCATCTGCGATAGATTCCATGAAGAGGGAATGACATACGACGATCCTCCTATCGTTGCAATTGGTCCTAACGCTGCTAACCCACACTATGGCCCAACTGAAACAGTTTCATCAAAAATCAAAAAAGGAGATTTGGTCCTCATTGATATGTGGGCGAAATACAATCACCCAAAAGCGGTTTATGCAGACATAACATGGATGGCATATGTTGGTGACGATGTTCCTGCGGAAATGGAAAAACGATTCAACGTTCTCAAGACGGCCATAGATAAAGCTTTTGAATTCCTCGAGGCCACTTCTCAATCAAGACCGGTTATGGGGTATGAGGTTGACAGAATAACGAGAGACTACATCGAGAGCCAAGGATATGGAAGATATTTCACTCATAGAACAGGACACAATATTTCTGTCGATGTATCACCTCATGGACCTGGCGCAAACATCGATGACTACGAATCACATGACACAAGACAATTGGTTGATGGCACTTCATTCTCACTGGAGCCAGGAATATATGCTCCTGATTACGGAATGAGAAGCGAGACCAATGTTGCGATGCAAAACGGAAAGCCGATCATTGTTGCAGGAAGACAACAAAAAATCTTAAAAATTACCATCAAATAAGATGGTTTTTTTATAAATTCGGTGATTAGTGTTTAACACATTCTTTTTATATACGCTATTTATTAATGAAAAATACTATTAGCAGTCTTACTATTTGAGTGCTAATTATAATATACATTAGTTTTCTTTCGATATTACCTAGTACTTATTTTTACCTAATCTCAAGTTATATATTGTATAGGATATTCAATTTAAAATATGATAATTCAAATAGTATAATAGTTATTTTTACTTTTTTAATATACACTAATAAATGTTTCACAATACATATTTTAAATGATTATTCCAATGTATTTTTACAAAAGAAAAACAGGCATAATTTGCCTGCAATTATCATAGGTAGTAATTGATGTCGACGCGGCACTAAGCGAGTAAATCTACAAACGATGATCTAATATATTCACAGAGTACTATTGGTGATATTTCCACCTGTAATCCTCTTTTTCCACCAGATATATAAATGGTGTCGAACAGTTGTGCAGTTTCGTCAATGAAAGTGGTGAATTGTTTCTTCATTCCGATTGGAGAACAACCTCCGTGTACGTATCCGGTAAGAGGCAATAATTCCTTCTGGGGAATCAAATCTATGAATTTGGAATGAGATATCTTTGCAGCTTTCTTGAGGTCTAAATTGCCGTTTACAGGCACACAGAATACGTAATGTTCCTTCTTCTCATTGAAACAAACTAGAGTCTTAAAAACGGCGTTAGGATCCTCTCCAACGGCCAAGGCAACCTGTTCCCCATTCACAATGTTCTCATCGTATTCATGAGGCGTATACGGGGCGTTTGCGACATCTAGCAATCTCATTACATTAGTCTTGTTCATATATATCTTTATTATATAAGGTAAATTGTAATGTTAAGTGCA
>DCHU01000028.1 GCA_002314915.1 Caryophanales bacterium UBA1744 | reverse complement strand
AACGCTTGGGAAAATGCCGAGGAAATAAAGAAGTGTATCGGATACCTTCCTGGAGAAATCGCATTCCCTGAATTCGAGACAGGAACTGAGTTCCTCAAATTCCAGGCGACGATGCTCGGATTAGAGGATATGTCTAAGGCTGAGCGAATCATCAATAGCTTGCAGCTCGATCCAACCGCGAACCTCAAGAGGATGAGTAAAGGCATGAAACAGAAGACCGCTCTAGTGGCCGCGTTCATGCATTCCCCGGACATCATCCTTCTTGATGAACCGACCACTGGACTCGATCCTCTCATGAGAAACGCGTTCATCAACGTCATCAAGGAAGAGAAGAACAGAGGCGCGACAATCGTTATGTCAAACCACATGTTCGATGAGCTTGAAGAGACCTGCGACTATGTTGCTTTCATAAAAGACGGACGAATCATCGACTTAGTCGATATGGAAGAGATTCATAACAGGTCTGAAAGAGAATACGTCATCGCATTCAAAGACAAGGAAAGCTATGACAGGGTCGATAGAAGCCAGATTGAAATCTTGGCGGATTACCCAGACCACTTGGCATCTGTTGTCCGAGTGAAGAACGAACAACTGGACGGCATGTTCAGAGAACTCAACAAATTCAATATCCGAGTGATTAAGGAAGTTCAATACACACTCGAGAAATACTTCATGGAAAACGTTATAGGAGGTAGCAAAGATGAGTAACCAAGGCAAAAAGAAAGAGGCGTTTATCTCTAAACCGCTTCTCAATCAAAGCATTAAGTCAAACTGGACGATCTGGGTTTTAGTCACAGCGGTCGCGACAGTCTTATTCATAATCATCAACCTTTTGGTTGGATCAAAAGCAATCTTCACCAACATCGATATGGATGCGGTTAATGAATATGCAAAGGACGAGGGGATGTCGTGGTTAAAGATCCTTGGATTGCTTCAAACCATGGGATTCTCCTTAACAAGAATCCAGGCGATGAGCCAAATGGATATGAACGCTATCTTCAACGACATGATTTACAAAGTTGCAGGTGTCCTTTTGCCAATCATCTACGTTGTTCTTGTTTGTAACAAACTTATCGCTGCACAGGTCAACGACGGATCAATGGCTTATATCTTGTCCACCCCAACAAATAGGAAAACGGTTATTAGAACCCAATTCGTATTTGTTATGACATCAATTTTATTGATGTATTCTGCAATCACCCTTGGGGTATATGCCGCGGCAACCATAGGATTCTTTGTGGCCCAACAACCATTGTCGATGTTCGGGGCGTTCACGGTTAAGACCCTGTTGCTCTGTCTCTCATCATTCGCTGCCATGTTCTGTTTAACAGGAATCTGTTTCGGCGCTAGCGCATACTTCAACAAATCAAATCAGAGCATCGCTGTTGGCGGCGGTATCTGCGTCTTATCGTTGATCGGATCAATCATGGGCATATTCGGAAGCGACGTATTCTGCGCAGTCGGAGTAGGTGTCCCGGCCATGAAGTTCTTCAATTACGTGAGCTTCTTTGCGCTCATTGACACCGGATCAATCTCCGCATTAACAAAAGCTTTAAGCGAAGGTTCCGCACTCACATACTCATGCTTAGCGTGGGCGTGGGAAATTCCTTTATTGTTTGTGGTAGGAGGAGTGGCGGCCTTCATCGGTGGAAGAAAGTTCATCAAGAAGGACCTTCCTTTATAAATCAAAACACAAATTTAGCCGGGTTCATCCTGGCTTTTTTGTTGTTTAAATAGAAATATCAAATTAATCATCAATCAATAAAAGAACAATTGTTCTCTAATAATTATGCATAAAATGCATAAATACTTATGTATTTCTAAATAAACCAGAATTATTGATAAAAAGATTACCTATTTTTCCACACAAATGGACGCTGTTGGGAAACATATAAGGGTTCATCATATCGGTGTCATCAAACAGGAGGACACAAAAATGACTAACGCAATGAACAGATATGAGGAAATCAGAGAAGAAAGAATGGCTATGGATGAGAGATATGCCGAAGAGACACTCGCAGAAGAGAAGCCACACGAGTCTTTCTTAGCAAAATTCACAAGAGCATTGGAAGAGATGTTCTCTTGTTCAAATAACAGCGATCCTTATACAACAGCTTATTTGTGCAGATTAAGATAATCTCTTAACGAGACGAAGAGTTGATTCAAGGAATCTAAACAACACAACAAGCCGACAGAACCCTGTTGCAGTGGAGGATCACACTTTAAAAAACTCCTTAAATTAATCACAAAACAAATTGTGATAAAGGGCAAACAAACCAATCTCTTAACAATAGAGTTTATATAAATATAAAAAGGTGGTCGAAACCACTTTTTTTGTTTTATTTGGCAAATCTATGTCGATTAATGGTCCGAGAAAAATAGCAAACAAATCATACTTGTTTATTTAAACAACACTCACAATTTAGAATAACCAAAAAGTTTTTGTATTAATCGCACGTTCTTTAGTTTAAGTGCAGATACATATCCAAAAACGTTTTCATTAATGTAGAAAGGAAACAGAAATGAAGAGAAAACACAATTTACTTATCATGATCGCAGCGGCTGCTTTGATCGCATCATGCGGAAAGGTAACCCCAACCGAATCATCCGAGAGCAAGGGCGAGAACCCAACAACATCTCAGAAAACAGACAAGACAAGCTCACAGACAACAAGCAAGTCATCAACCCACAAACACTCATGGGATGAAGGAAAAGTAACCTCCGGCAACACATGCGAAGGCAAGACGGTCGAATACACATGTAAAGAATGCGGAGAAAAGAAGACTGAGACAGTAGCGGCTAAACCACACGAATATTCGTTCTTGGATCACAAAGGCCTCATTGACCTTGAGAGCTGCGATGAATGCACAACAAAGGCATATAAATTCCCTATCAAGTACGCTACCGGCTATAACGATCCATCCACAAAGATGAACGACAAGACCGGCGACAAGAAGAAATCAACTTGGAACATCACAGGCCAGTTAGCACCAGGCAAGTATTCAGTCGAAATCACAATGAAGGTCTCGTCCTCATTAGACAGACATTGGTACAACCACGCAATCGCAGGTGAAGAAACAGCATCAAGCAACCCAGATACAACTTCAGAATCAGCATTCAGATACTGGGTTGAAGTCGATGGAAAAGAATTCGACCCAACAAGCAAGAAGACATTCGGAGACGATGGATTCACAACTTCCGAATTCAACAGAGCAATCTTCATTGATGAA
>DCHU01000031.1:12943-25279 GCA_002314915.1 Caryophanales bacterium UBA1744 | reverse complement strand
GTATGTGGGATTTTTACGGTCTCTTCGTGACCACATTCTTTGCACGTCAATTTCTTTTTGCCGACTGTCGTCTCTCCTGATGCGACGATTACTTCTTCTTTGTTGTCATGGGCTATAGACTCCACAATCGTTTCTTTGCAGGTTTCACAAACCACTCTATGAGTGCCATCGCCATTATCGATTGTTTTTGTCGTATGTCCGCTGGCTGTTGTGACCGTTGTCTTCTCGTGTCCGCAATAGGAACATTTCTCAACCTTTTTGCCATCGGTCAAACATGTGACTTCCACATTCTCTGTGACTTCGTAGTCGTGAGCTGTGGTTGATGCGACTATCCCGCATACGGAACATATATAGTTATGGTTTGAGTCGTCAGAAGACCTAAAAACATAGATGTGCTTACCCATTTCTTTTGCAGTTTTCTTCTCGCGTCCGCATTCGGTGCACTTCTCAACGATTTCTCCCGCTTCAACGCAAGTTGAATAGGTTTCAGATACCTTTTGGTAATGGTGTTCGCCCTCGTGGTACTTCTCTTTGCATTCCGAGCACTTCTCATAGTGGCCGTCCTCTGTTTGGACATATCCGCCTGATGTGTGTCCTTTGGCAGGAATCACGGTTGTGGTCGTATATGCACAGCCTGAGCAAACACTGGTCTTCTCGCCATCTTCGGTGCAAGTAGCCTTTTTAACTGAAATGTCACACATAGTGTGTTCTTTGACTTCGGTCATGGCTTCTCCACATTCGGCGCAAGCGGTATAGTGACCATTCTCATCGAATTTCACTTCTCCAGGTGTGTGGACATGATTGAACGATTCAATAGATGATACTTCTTCGATTTTTGATTCTGATGATTCGCTATCGATTTTCTTATTTCCGCAGCTAGTGAGGCCTATCATACATACGGCCAACGCTGTTGCGAGTAATTTGGTTTTCTTCATAAGCTACCTCCGAGAATAGGTTAATTCTTTAGAATGAATAAAAGAATGCCTTGAAGGTTGCTTGTGGCAAAATATTGAAAAACGGACCCGTTTGGATCCGTCTTATTATTTGAGGTTTTCTCTCCATGCTTCATCCATCGCTTCCGCTCTAAGCATCTCGATTTCCTTCTTGTATGGAGGAATCTTGTCTTTAGCGCCGACATCGACGTATGGGGTTTCCAATACCTTTGGTATTCCTGCTAATCTTGGATTGTGAACCCATTTATTCAAGGTCTCAAATCCAATCGTGCCATAGCCTAAGTTATCATGTCTATCCTTGTGGCTTGCTGGAGGATTCTTGGAGTCGTTGACATGAATGACTTTGAGTCTATCAAGTCCTATCACTCTATCGAATTCATCAAGCACTCCATCAACGTTATGGACATCATATCCATAGTCATTGATATGACATGTGTCTAAGCAGACACCGAGTCTTTCGTTATGGGTAACACCATTGATAATGGTGGCTAACTGCTCAAATGTACTTCCGAGCTCTGAGCCTTTGCCTGCCATGGTCTCTAAACAGATTGTGACATCGGTGTCATCTTTATCAAGAACCCAGTTGAGTCCTTCGATGATTGATTCAAGACCGAACGATTCTTCTGCGCCTACACTGCTGCCTGGATGGAGAACCAATAGCTTGCAGCCGAAGTCGTGAACACGCTTGAGTTCTTGTGCTAAGAAACTTCTAGCGAGGTCATATGTATCGACATTGCCCTTGTTTCCAAGGTTGATGATATAAGGTGCGTGGACAACGATTTTGGTCTCATCGATGCCCTTCTCTTTTAAGAGGGCTCTTCCTTCTTCAATGCGAAGGGTGCTAGTTGGAGCACGTCTCGTGTTCTGTGGAGCACCTGTATAGAACATAAATGTGTTCTCTCCCCACTCTAAAGCAAGCTTTACGGTGCCTAAATAGTACTCTGGAGCGCTTAAAGGGAGATGTGAACCTAAATATAAGTCTTCCATTATTCATCGCCTCCATTGCGCGCTTTTCTCTTGGCCTTAGCCTCGTTCTCTAATTGTTTTCTTACAGAACGCTGAATGGCTTTTCTCTTGTATTTGCGTTTGACCTTCTCGATTGCGAATTGGGTCTTCTTCTTATGCATTGGCTCGACCTTGTCTTTTTTGGTCTTTGCTTTAGCAATCTTGATTTCCTTGATCTCTTCAGCGGAGAATTCAGCCTTCTTTCTGAATTTGGTTTTCTCGGCTAGACCGACTGGATCATCGACGAGTTTGCCCGCTCTTAAGGAATAGAAATCGAACTTGACTCCGTTGTTGTAGAGCTCTCTTGGCTTAGCCTCGGTGTCGTTGTTGTAGAATACCCAGGAATCACCACTCTTGCCGAATCTTCCGGTTCTGCCTGCTCTATGGTGGTAGAACTCTAAATCATTTGGTAAGTCAACTGAGACGACATCTGTGACATCAGGGATATCCATGCCTCTAGCAAGGAGGTCTGATGCGACGATGATTGAGTGTGTGTTGGCTTTGATTTCTCTTAAGGCTCTGCGGCGTGAACGCTCATCAAGTGAGCCTGAGAAATAAAGTGAATCGATATTGTTATCAAGCAAAGCTTGGTGTACCTCATTTACCTTGTCTTTTGTCGAGCAGAAGACGATGCAGAGATATGGGTTTCTAAGCTTGAGGAACTGGACTAATGCGTTTGCTTCGCCGATATGTTTGATGTTAACGAGGTGATGTTTGACGGTTGATGCCGTATGAACCTTATCGCTTTCGAACTCGAAATCAGAACGGACGAACTTCAAGAGCTCATCTTTGAGGTTCTGCTTAAGCGTTGCGGAGAAGACCATTGTCTGTGGTTCTCTTAAGGATGCGAAAAGACCTTCGATGTCTTCAAAGTATCCTAAATCTAGAAGCATGTCAGCCTCATCTAAAACAACCGTCTTAACGTTGTTAAGAATGAAGAGTTCCTTGTCGACTAAAAGTTGTTTTACACGTCCTGGAGTACCGATGATCAACTGAGGGGCCACTGTTGCGCCTTCCTCGTTTTGAGATACATCAGCCTCGGATGTGAAAAGTCTGACCTTGAGCTTAGGGAAGTATCTCTGGAACTCACGAGCGAACTCAAAAACCTGCCTTGAGAGCTCACGGGTTGGAGTGATGACCACCGCTTGAGGTCTATTTAAGTTCATATCGATCTTCTCGATGATTGGGATGAGATATGAATGGGTCTTTCCAGAACCGGTCTCAGACTGGGCTAAAAGGGATGTTCCTCTTAAGGCCTTAGGAATGACAACCTGTTGAACTGGAGATGGGTTTACATAGCCAAGCTTATTGAGGGCGTTGACCATTGTTGATGATAGTGAAAAACCGTTGAAGCTCATATTTATATTACCTCCGGCAAACGTTCGTGATCGACTTGAACAATTTCAAGCGAATCGTCGAAACTTAGTAGTATTTTGGTCATTGTTGGAATAAAGATTCTTTCGATCTCGTGTGGCAAATCGAGGTAATTGTAGCGATTGAGCACAATTTCTCTTCTGCCGTGATGTGGACAGTCTCCTGAGATGTAGATGTCGTAGCCTTCAGCCATGGCGGTGAGGTATTCTCCCCAACCTGCGCCACCGATGATGGCAACGCTCTTGACGGTTGGTTTTCCTTCCGCAATGAGAAGCCCGTATTCAACGCCTAAACGTTCTTTTGCGTACTTGGCGAACTCATGGACTTCCATCTCGTTTGGGAGTACTCCTCCCACTGCTGTCTTACAGCCTTCGAGGTGTTTTCTATTCTCGAGTCCCAAGGCGAGCGTTAAGGCATCGTTCATGCCTCCCTCGCCTGTATCGAAGTTCGTGTGATAGGAAACGATTGGGACATTGATCTCAACCATTTTGTCATAGATGGCTTTCTTGACAGGGTCTCTTTCGAGAACCTTTTTGAGTTTGCCGAAGATGAATGGGTGATGGGTGATGATGAGGTCTGGCTTCTCTTTAACGACGACATCATAGATGGTGTCATCAAAATCAAGGCATACCATGATCTTATTCACTTCTTCAGGAAGTTTTCCGACCTGAAGTCCTAAATGGTCATACCACTCACCTAATTTCTTAGGGAACTGTTTTGAAAGTTTTCTAAGTAACGCTTTAGTTTTCATCTAAGGCCTCCTTTATCGCATCTACTTTAGTAGAGTATTCGTTTCTTTTCTCTTCTGGGAGAGTCTGTGACTGAAGGATTCCTTCGAGTCTATTCTGCTCTTTACGCCAGAATTTGACCCAAGCCTCAGGCTTCGTTTTGAGGTTTAGCGGTCCGAATAGCGATTCTTTATCCGTATATGGCTCACTCTTTTCCTGTTTTACCCACTTCATGACGTCGTAGGAGATTCCCTCCTCTTCTATGAAGGAATTAGCCATCAAGGAGTATCCGAGGCCTCTAAGAGGCTCAAATAAGAGTTCTCTTTCGTTATGAGCATCCAAGATGATGGTCTTAACGTTAGAGAGTTTATCCTTGTTGGTTAAGAGGATTGAGAGAATGAGTCTAGCACCCATGCCGGCGACAATAACCGTGTCGACCTCAGGCATGAGCTTCTCGATGCCGCTAGAGAGGGATGGATAAGATAATTCTAGTACCCCTGCCTCTTCTAAGACTTTGACCATTCGAGAATATGGTCCTTTTTTGTTCTCGACAGTCTCTGCATGCGATATCACTCCCTGCTCATAGAGATAGAGAGGAACCGTTGCGTGGTCACTGCCGATGTCGGCGATAAACGCCCCTTTATCAACAAAAGAGGCAACAGCCATTAATCGATTCGAAATCTTCATATGCACTTGCCTCCTTCAGTTGTTCTTATTTGTTGTGGGTGTCTGGACCGGAGTTGTTGATGGTATCTCTATAGTCGCCAAGTCTCTTTGCACGAGTTGGGTGGCGTAACTTACGGATAGCCTTAGCTTCGATCTGACGGATACGCTCACGGGTGACGCCGAATTCTTTTCCGACTTCCTCAAGTGTGCGTGGTCTATTATCATCAAGTCCGTAACGGAGTCTTAAGACTCTCTCTTCACGATCGGTTAAATCCTTCATGATGTCATAGAGTTCGTCTTTCAAGAGTGACTTTGTTGTGTATTCGAGCGGTGACTGAGCATCCTTGTCCTCGACGAAGTCTCCTAAGTGCGAATCATCTTCTTCACCGATTGGAGTCTCTAAAGAGACTGGTTCAAGAGCGATTCTCTGGATTTCGCGGATTCTCTCAGGTGTTAACTCTCCGTTCATTGCCTCGGAGATTTCCTCTGGAGTTGGGTCTCTGCCGTATTCCTGGACGAGCTGTCTCTGGACACGGGTCATCTTGTTGATTGTCTCGACCATGTGGACTGGAATACGAATTGTTCTAGCCTGGTCTGCGATTGCACGGGTGATTGCCTGACGGATCCACCATGTTGCGTATGTTGAGAACTTGAATCCCTTTGTGTAGTCGAATTTCTCGACCGCCTTGATGAGACCCATGTTTCCTTCTTCGATAAGGTCTAAGAAATGCATGCCTCTGCCGACATAGTGCTTTGCGATGGAGATGACCAAACGTAAGTTAGCGTTGATGAGCTCATCCTTAGCGTCCTGGTCGCCTTCTGCGATTCTCTTAGCGAGTTCGGTTTCCTCTTTTGCTGAAAGCAAGTGGAATGCGCCGATATCCTTCAAGTACATCTTGACTGAGTCGTTGACTTTGACGTCACCCGACTGAATCTTTGAGAAGTCTTCGATGTCTGCGACTTCAGCTGCGTCCTCGTCGTTGATTTCATCGTCATCGAAATCATCGTCGCCGCTTGAGAGCATATCTGCCTCTGTTGGTCCGTCTGGTTCTGCGTCTGGATTGTCCTCTTCTTCACCTGTGACTTCGATTCCGTTCTCTTTGAAGTAAGTCATGATTTCGTCCATGACCTCATCGGAAAGGTCGAAACGCTGGAATGCGTCAAAGACGTCATCCATGTCCATGTGGTTTCCGTTTTTCTTGGCTTTTGCTAAGAGGTCTTTCTTAACGCCTTCGTATGCGTTAGCGATATCTTCTTCTGTGTCGTCGATTGAGATATCGTCTTCCTTCTTTGCCTTTGTTGGTTTCTCTTTAGCAGCCTTCTTTGTCTTCTTTTCTTCGACTTCGGCTACTGGATTCTTTCTTGGTCTTCCCATTTTTTGACCTCCCTTTATCTTATAACTCTATGAGTTATTTATTTTTGTTTTTGCTCTTCTTCTGGTTTCTTTGCGCTTGTCTAAGAGCATAAGATGCAAGCAGCACTTTCTGATCTTCGAGACTTAATCCGGAGAGAGATTCGGTCGTTTTCTTCTTGTCGAAGATCTTTTCCTTCTCCTCCTTGATTGCGATTGCGCAGTCATCGAAGTTCTTGGTTTCACCCTCGATAAGCGGAGGGTGGATATTGTCTTCTGATACCTCAGAGACTTTTGATATCAACTCATCGGTGTCATCTCCACCTCTATTGGAGATTTCGCCGATCAATGAGGATATCGTCGCGGTGTGTTGAGTCTCATCCACATACTCCATGATGAAGTTTGCGATTGAGTTGTAGACCGGATAATAGAATGAGTCGATGTTCTTTTCGAAATACTTGACCGCGTCAACGCTGCTGAGCATGTAATAGAGCATCTCTCGCTCCGCCTTTAGGAGTCGTTTCTTGATTATCTGCTCTGGGTGAAGGATCTCAGTCTCGACCTGTTCAATCGACATCGTGACCTCTTCCTGGGCTTCAAGCGTCCTCTTGGCGTTGATTTTCTCTCTAATGAGAGACATCTCAAATCCGGTCACTTTGGATAACTTGGCGATGTAGTTGTCTCTAATCAATCCAGGTTCCATCTTCTTCAAGAAGTCCATGAAGTAGTACAAGACTTTCTTCTTGTCATCGTTTGTCGTCAATGGCTTGGTGTTGGTGTAATAGTTCAACTGGAAATCGAAGGCATCGATCAAGTTGTTCATGCGTTTAAGAAGCGCTTCCGCACCGCTTTCCTGAAGGATATCGTCAGGGTCTCTTAGGTCATCTCCATAGGAGACGAGTTTGAATGGCAATCCAGCTTTGGTGAGGAGGGTCGTGATTTTCATCATTCCTTCCTGACCTGGACCGTCGCCGTCGAGACATACTCTAATCTCGCATCCTAGGCGTCTAAGCATCTTGATATGCTCGGACGTTAAGGAAGTTCCCATGATAGCCGCTGCGGAACTGATTCCCGCTTTTTCTAAAGCCATGACGTCCATGAATCCCTCGAGAAGGTAGATATAGCCGTCCTTACGAGCGGTTCTCTTGGCCTCTGAGTAGTTATAGAGGACGTTTCCTTTGTGGAATATCGCCGTTTCCGGTGAGTTTATGTATTTTGCCGTGTCGTCTTTCTTGATTCTTCTTGCTGAGAATCCCACCACTTGTCCATCCGCGTTCTTAAGAGGGAACATGACGCGTCCGGCATTGGAGTCGGATGCTGTCTCGGCATTTCTAACTAATGTGATGCCGATTCCTTCTATCGTGTGGAGCGAATGCCCTTTAGCGCGTAAGTACTGGATGGTCTTCTTTCCGTCCAACGGAGAATAACCGATGCCATACTTCTCAATCTGTTTGGCGTCGATGTTTCTTGAAGCGAGGTAATCCATGGCCTCTTTGCCTTCGGCAATTGTTAAGCCATACTGGTAATACTGCTGCAAGTCATTGATACATGCGTAATATGGCTTGAGAGATGGGTCGATGGTCTCAGCTTTCGTTTTCTTGGATAGTCTCTCATCGACTATTCCGACCATGTCAGCGACTTTTCTAGCCGCCTCGTCAAAGCTGATTTTCTCGTATTGCTGGACGAATGTGATCGCGTTGCCCGACGTGTTGCAGGCAAAGCATTTGAATATCTGCTTATCCTTCGAGATAGACATTGAAGGATGCTTGTCATCGTGGAATGGGCAGACCGACACATAGCCCCTTCCTTTGTTGATGACCTGGATATAAGCGGAGATGGTAGTTACGATGTCCGCTTCATGAAGTATTTTGTCCACTAAGTCTTTATCCATGGCTACCCCTCCTTTCTTATAACGTTATAGGTTGATTTTGCTTTTGGATTAATAGAAGCACTTCTCGCTTAACCATGAGACCAACTGGTCGATTGGTAAACGGATCTGCTCCATTGTGTCTCTGTCACGGATTGTGACTGCGCCATCTTCGAGTGTCTCGAAGTCGACTGTGATGCAGAATGGGGTTCCGATTTCGTCCTGTCTTCTGTATCTCTTTCCGATTGAGCCTGTCATATCGCTTGTGATTGAGAAATGCTTGTTGAGAAGGTTGATGACTTCGTCAGCCTTGTCGCTTAACTTCTTTGAGAGAGGTAAGACAGCTGCTTTATAAGGTGCTAATGCAGGTAATAAGTGCATGACTGTTCTAACGTCTCCACCTTCGAGTTCCTGCTCGTCATATGCGTCGACCATTGTCATGAGCATTAATCTCTCAACGCCCATAGATGGTTCGATGACGAATGGGAGGTATCTCTCATTTGTCTCTGGATCGAAGTATGTGAGGTCTTCTTTGGAGAAGTCCTGGTGACGGCCTAAATCGTAGTCTGTTCTATCAGCGACACCGAGGATTTCGCCCCAACCGAGGTTAGGGAAATCGTATTCGACGTCTGTAGTTGCCTTTGAGTAGAATGCCAACTCAGCTGGCTCGTGGTCTCTGAATCTCAAGTTCTCTGCCTTTGGTCCGAGTGATTCGACGAACTTTAAGCAGTAGTCTTTCCAGTATGCGAACCATTCAAGGTCTGTTCCTGGCTTGCAGAAGAATTCCATTTCGAGCTGTTCGAATTCACGAACGCGGAAGATGAAGTTTCCTGGAGTGATTTCATTTCTGAATGATTTGCCCATGTTGCAGATGCCGAATGGGACTTTCTTTCTTGTTGAGCGCTGAACGTTCTTGAAGTTGACGAAGACACCCTGTGCTGTCTCTGGTCTTAAGTAGACGGTTGATGATGAGTCATCTGTGACGCCGATGTGGGTCTTGAACATCATGTTGAACTTACGGATTGGTGTGAATTCCTTCTTGCCGCACTGTGGGCACACCATGTCGTGTGACTGGATGAATGCATCCATTTCTTCAAATGTCATAGCATCTGTGTCTGCATCAGGATACTGACCTTTGATGAGGTTGTCTGCGCGGTGTCTTGCTTTGCAAGCCTTGCAGTCGCACATTGGATCGTTGAATGTTGAGACGTGGCCTGTTGCCTCCCAAACGCGTGGGTTCATGAGAATTGCTGCGTCGATTCCGACGTTTGTAGGTGATTCCTGAACGAATCTCTTCCACCAAGCGCCTTTGATATTCTTCTTGAGTTCAGATCCGAGAGGTCCGAAGTCCCAAGAGTTGGATAATCCGCCGTAGATTTGTGATCCAGGATAAACGTATCCTGTCTGAACGAGATGTGAAGTAATTTTCTCGAATGAGTACTTACTTGCCATATTAATTTCCTCCTTTTTGAAGAAAAATAAGCACCGCTTTAAACAGTTTTAAAGCCGTGCCCTTCCTCAAAATACCGCATAATATTATTATGAGGTCGGTATGTTGTCAACCAATTTTAAGGGTACTAGGCTTTTGATAACAAAAGCAAAGAGTTCAACTTTGTGTTAGTAAGTGTTTCGAGGTGATCCGCCATTTCTTTGATGAGGGAGATGCACTCCTTCTTCTCAAAGGCGATTCTCGTATAGTTCTCAGGTCCGACCATAAAGGCGTATCTGATAATTTTCAGTTCTCTAGAAGTTTTTCTGTAATATTCGGATTCTAGGTGTTGCTGACAGAGGAATCCTCCATCTTTAAATGCGAATCCAACTATGTTGTGTTTCTCTCCGCATACAGCGCATTCGTCGATATTTGGACCACAGCCTTCGACATTCAAAAGGCCTGCGAAATACACCAAGCAAATGGTTAAAGGGTCAAAGTCTGAATTGAGGGCTTTTATCGCGCCATCCAACAAGGCGAATTTGGCCTTGTGCTCCTCGCCTTCAATCATTTTCTGAGTGAGTTCGGAGATAAATGAGATAGCCGCTAATCTAGCAAAATCGTTCTTGCCGTCAACATAGGTGATTGGAATCCCTTCTTTGAGGGATGCTCCACCGCTGGCTGATACGTTTAATGAGAAACGAGAATATGAAAGCTGGCGAACGCTGGCGAAGTTCTTGCTGGTTGGCTTTTCGATGCCGCGCGCCGAAAATGAGCGGACTCCGTCACCGGTGAGCACCGTGACCATCGCATCGCTTTCTTTATAGGGTGAGATACGTATAACGTATCCATCAATCGTCTGAATATTCGTCTTGCTCGTCGCCATATCCGAGTTTCATGAGTTTTGTTGGAGAATTTCTCCAGTCTGGCATGCACTCGACTTCACAAACGAGAGTGACGTGTTTCTTCCACATTCTCTCAAGGTCGTGTCTTGCTGCCATTGAGATCTTCTTGATCATCTCGCCGCCTCTTCCGATGACGATAGCCTTCTGCTTATCTTTCTCGGTGACGATGATTGCCTCAATCTTAACGCCATTGTTAGCCTTCTCTTCGAAGTTGGTGATTAAGACTGCGCACTGATGTGGGACTTCCTGTTTGAGGAAGTGCAAAACCTTTTCTCTGATGACTTCCTTGGCCATGAACTTAGGGTCCTTATCGGTCAACTGCTCTTCAGGGAAATAGGCCGGTCCTTCGTTTAAGTGTGAAGCGACCTCGTTCTTGATATCCTTCAATCCGAAGTTTGTAAGTGCGGAAATCTGGATTTGCTTATAAGTTGGGAATGCCTCAGCGTAGTGCTGTGTTAAAGCCTCCATCTGAGGTGCTGTTACATCATCAATTTTATTGAAGACGATGTAGATTGGGCTGTCGGTCTTGATTGAGGCGAGTATTTTGTCGTCGTGCTCATAGCTTCTGATGGTCGAGTCGATGATGTACAAAACGACATCGATGTCAGAGATTGAGCGGCGAGCGCTCTTGTTCATCATCTTGTAAAGAGCTTCCTGTCCCTCAAACATTCCAGGAGTGTCGATGAAAACGATCTGGAGACCTTTTTCGTTATAGATTCCCATGATGTCATCACGGGTTGTTTGTGCTTTTGGCGCAACTATAGATACTTTCTTTGAAAGTAATGCGTTGATTAATGTTGATTTGCCGACGTTTGGACGGCCGAGTATAGCGCAGAATCCTGATTTCATAAATCTTCTCCATCAAATGCGAATGGCAAGAGTTCGGCGATAGTCGTTTCTTTTGTATCGCCCTCTAAATTGCCTAAATAGATTGGTGCGTCTTCAGGGAAAAGCTCACTGATGACCTGACGGCAAGCGCCACATGGGCTGCATGGTCTTTCGGTATCCGCGACGATTGCTAAAGCAACAAAGTCATCCTTTGTCTTTCCGTTCATCATTGCGTTGTAGATTGCGTTTCTCTCAGCACACATGCAAAGAGGGTATGAGGCATTCTCGATGTTCGCACCGAGGAAGATGCTTCCGTCCGTGCATTCGATTGCCGCTCCAACCGCAAAATGCGAGTATGGGGAATATGAGAGAGATCTTGCCTCTCTAGCTATCTTCAGTAATTCGTCTTTATTCATGAGCCTCTCCTACCTCGCCTAATATCTTTTCCTGTAACGGGAACATTATCTCTTCGTCTTCCTTCTTCATGTGGTCATATCCCAAGAGGTGCAAAAGACCGTGGGTGAACAAGAAGGATAGTTCTCTTTCTTTGGTGTTTCCGATGTCTGCGGCCTGTCTAATAGCCTGAGGTAGACAGATTAATATCTCTCCAAGCATGACCTGGGCATCATCGTCATTGATTGCGTTTCTTGGGTCTTTATCGTCGTTGAAGGCGAATGAAATGACATCAGTCACTCGATCGACTCCGCGATAGTCACGATTTACTTCGTGAATGGTTTCATCATCAACCAGGGATACATCGATCTCATAGTTCTTTTTGATGTTTAGCATTCTAAATGCTGTTTCAGCGATTGCTGTGTATCTGGCTTCTAACCAGTCGTATTCTTCTCCAAATGGAGAATCAAAGATAATTTCCATGCGGTAAGTATATCATTTCTTGATGAAGTTAAGGAAGTAATCCTTATTCTTTTGTCTATCAGGTATTCTGAGATGGTATTCCACCACTTCATGAATTGACGAATTTAAAGCATGCAACGCGAAGAAATGGAGCAAGTAGTAATTGAGTGTGAAGTTCTCGCTTACGACAAAAGGAATAAGAGACAAGAATAATATCGCCACTATCTCGATAACCCTCTCGAAATCTAATTGGTTAGAGATTGAGTATGCCTTATCTTGGATGGCCTTTATTCTTTCAAAACTCTTATCCTTATCTTTGATACCACTAGTTTCTTCTAGTTCTAATGACCTGCTCTCTTTCCTGGTGTTCCTCGT
>DCHU01000031.1:0-12856 GCA_002314915.1 Caryophanales bacterium UBA1744 | reverse complement strand
ATCAACGTGCCTAGAGCCACCACCAAAGATAATGACGCTGACATAATGACGAAATCGGAGAAGACATCTTTCTTATATAATTGATACTGTTTAAAGTCGTTCTCGACATGTTTAGTTGAACTCATTTCTAGATACGGCAAGCATCTCTTATCGAAATCTTTCATGAAAAACACCGCTAGCCTTTTTCTTAAAACCTCCAGCAATGCGTATGTCGCGAACGAAATGACCGGCACCAAGAAATTGCCGTCTTGGTTGAGGAAATAGAATCCTAGCCCCAATGATGCGATGCCGAATACGAGGCATAAGGCCGAGCTTATGTAATACCAGACATTTGGCTTATCGAGTTTCATAGACTCATTTCGCTTGTCGTCTATCACTTCTCCATCCCCGAAGATTCCCGTCCACTTATCTATGATTTTGTCCTGCCTAATCCAATCCTTTCCACGTGCAGGATCATAAATAAGGAACTTTCCTCTTTTAGAGGCCTTTAGGAGAACCATGTGGTTTTGTTCCCCATCTTTTAGAATCAAAAGAAGCGGGAAAACCACATTACTCCTCAAACTTTCGAGGTTTTCAGCCCGTTTGAAGCTCATATCCACTCCGGACGTCTTAGCGATTTCCTGGAGGGTGTAGAGCGTGTAAGGAGGCCTATCCCCGATTCGAAGGTTCCGAAAGCTCGAATCCTTCTTCTTTAACATGATGAACATTCGTATACAGGCGTAGCCGCAGCTATGTTCGTCGCCTTGAAAAATAAAATCCCTCATACTAATTAATACCGGGATTTTTGAAAATTTTACCCAAGAAAATAAAAAACCCTCACGAATGAGGGTTAGTTTTTACCACTTTTTGCGGCGAGCCATTTCTGACTTCTGTTTTCTCTTAAGTCCTGTCTTTAAGTAGAACTCACGCTTGCGGCACTCAAGAAGTACGCCACTCTTATTGACAGAGCGCTTCCATCTCTTTAATCCGTCGTCGAGGGATTCGCCTTCGCGGATAACAGTTTTAATTGCCATGGATAATCACTTCCTTCCTGCAAACAGCGTGTATATTTTATGGATTGACCACCACTTTTGCAAATAGATAATGAAACTTTTTTATAAAAGATAATAAAAAGGGGCTTTTGCACCCCTAATCATTCGATTGTATGGCTTATTTTGCCTCGAGTTCTTCCATGATCTGGACGGAAGCTGATGCACCGATTCGAGATGCGCCGTTCTTGATCATAGCCATCATGTCAGCCTTTGAGTGGATGCCACCTGATGCCTTGACGCCGATGTTTGGTCCGACTGTGCATCTCATGAGGTGGATGTCCTCTGCTTTAGCGCCGCCTTTTCCAAAGCCGGTTGATGTCTTGACATAGTCAGCGCCGCCTTTGACTGCAGCGATGCATGAGCATCTGATCTGCTGAGGGTCTAAGTAGCAAGTTTCTAAGATGACCTTTAAGAGAGTGTCTCCGACAGCCTCTTTGACTGCTCTGATTTCTCTTTCGACGAATTCGTAGTCGCCTGATTTTGCCATTGCGACGTTCTGGACCATGTCGACTTCATCTGCGCCCATAAAGACAGCATCCTTTGCCTCTGCTGCTTTTGCGGCTGGAGACATCTGTCCAAGAGGGAATCCGATGACTGTGCAAACCTTGACGTTTGAGCCTTTTAAGAGTCTTTTTGCAACTGGAACATAGAATGGGTTGACGCATACTGACATGAAGTCATATTTCTTTGCTTCTTCGCAAAGCTTTTTGATTTCTTCTAACGAAGCGTCTGCTTTTAATAAAGTGTGATCGAAATATTTGTTGTAGTTCATATTTTTTCCTCGGCATTATTTTATTAAATAAACGTATGGTTTTCAAACGATAAAAAAAGACCTCCGTTTCGGAAGTCTAATTTCTGGTTTTTGCTAATTAGTCAGCTTTCTTGATGTGGAGGATGTCTTTGCCATCATAATATCCACATTCTGGGCAAACACGGTGTGACTTGATGAGTGCACCACAGTGTGAGCAGTTAACTAAACCTGTGACTGAGAGTTTGAAGTGTGTTCTTCTTAATCTCTTTCTTGTTTTACCAATTCTTCTTGCTGGGACTGCCATTGTTACGGGTTTCCTTTCTTTTCAACGTGCACTATTATACGTGCATAAAATCTAGAGTCAACGTATCTTCATACATTGTCTAAAAAAATACGATTTCTTTCGATTGTATCTTAATCCGCTTTATTTGACATCGTATAAATTACGGGTCTAATCTCACCATGGAGTGATCTGTCGGAATCAACCTCTACCAATAGGTAGTTACCTGTATGGCCACGGGCTTTATGTCTCTTTTCGTCATAATCTTCAAACAATACTTCAAGTTCTTGTCCGAAGAATCTCGACTCATACTCCGCTCTAAGTTTCTTAGATAACTCTAAGAGTCTATGAACTCTGTCCTTTTTTACAGCCGGAGGAGTGTCTTTCATCCTAGCGGCAGGCGTTCCACTTCTTGCGGAGAACGGGAAGACATGAATCTCTGCGAAGTTGGCCTTTTTGCAGAATTCCATCGTCTCGACGAATTCTTCTTCGGTCTCGCCAGGGAATCCGACGATGACATCGGTTGTGATTGCGATGTCAGGTCTAGCCTCTCTTATCTTGTTAAGCGTCTCGAGGAAGTATTTGGTGTCGTATTTTCTGTTCATTCTCTCGAGGACGGTGTCAGAACCGGACTGGAGAGGCATATGGAGATGAGATACGACCGTTTTGTTGTTCTTTAGTAAATTGAGCATCTTATCGTCGATTTCGGAATCTTCTATAGAAGAGATTCTTAAACGATATAAGTCTGGGCAGGCTTTGATGATGTCTTCAAGCAAATCGCCCATTCTGTATGTTCCGTCTCCGAGGTCCTTTCCGTAAGCGGAGATATGGACGCCTGTGATGACGATTTCCTTATATCCCCTATCAACCATTCTGATTGACTCGTGGATTGTGTTCTCAGGGTCTCTGCTTCTTGAGTTGCCTCTTAGGGTTGGGATAATGCAGTATGTGCAGTAATTGTCACATCCATCCTGAACTTTGAGGTATGCACGGGTGTTTTCTCCTGCTGATACCTGACCCATTTCCTCGAATAGCTCATTACGGACGCTAGGTTTGACATCGATTATTGGTTCCTTATTAATAAGGAAAGTATCGATATATTCAGGTATTTTCTTTCTGTTTGTCGTTCCAAGAACGATGTTCGCTCCACACTCAAGAGTCTCTTTCGCATGAGAGAAAGAATAACAACCCATAACGACTAAAACCGCATTTGGGTTGATGTTTCTATAGTGTCTTGCGTGTTGTCTAGATTTCTTGTCGGCCATTCCGGTGACTGAGCATGTGTTTAAAACGATGACATCAGCCTCTGCTGGGTCATCCACTGCCACATCGCCTCTTTTTGATAAGGCATCACGTAGCTGGTCATTCTCATATGAGTTGACCTTGCAGCCTAAAGAAAATGTATAGAACTTAAGCATTGGATTATTCAATCTCCTCCGCTAACACAGAGTGTACTGATGCGGCGAATATGGAGGCAGTCTCCGCTCTTAAGATGCGCTTGCCAAGTGAGATGAAAGTGAATCCAGCATCTTTAGCAAGTTCGACTTCTTCTGGTGAGAATCCGCCTTCTGGACCGATAACCACTAAAGTGGTTTCACCACTCTTGAGGTCCTTTAAGGCTTCCTTCATTCCGATTGCGGTATGAGATTCGTTCTCATAGGCAAAGAACTTGTGGTCAGCCTCTATTTTCAAAATGTTTTTGTATGTCGAGATAGGGAATACTTCAGGGACGACTGTGCGGCGTGATTGTTCTGATGCGCCTTTGACAATCTTCTCTGCTCTCTCGAGCTTCTTCTCTTTGTCCTTCTCTTTTGGAAGTTCGATGATTGTGCGTCTAGAAAGGAATGGAGCAAATGCGCTGACGCCTAACTCCGTGCCTTTCATGTAAACGAGTTCGTCATGACCGCCTTTTAATAGAGCGAAGGCCAGAATAAGGTTGCACGGAAGTTCAACATCATCCTGCAAAACCTCGATGACATCGATACTTAACGGTTTGATTGATGTGATTTCGCATTTGTATGTGTCACCTGCATAAACGACATCGATTTGGTCGCCTACTTTACGTCTCATGACATTAAAAAGATGATGAAGATCTCCATCACCTAATATAGCTTTGTTGTTTTTTATCCCGCCGAAAAATCTCATTAGATTAACAATTCTCCATCCGCGCCTTTGATGTCAGGCTTAATAAAGTATTTGAGCGAGCATCCGACATGGAAGAGGAACACCGCTGCAAATGGGATGATGTATGAGAGGACATTTCCGGCCAATCCAGGGACGACGAAGAAGAAAACGGTTCCTAATCCGCCAACGATGATTAAAGTCACGAGAATGGACACAATGCCCTTCATTTTGTAACCTAAGTAGAAAGAACAGACGCCGAAAGAGCCAAGGAACATCTCAAAGAGACCTGCTTTCTTCTTGGTTTTGCTCTTATAAAGAGCTTCACCGGTAACAGGATCTACGAAAGATGTGATGTCTTTGGTTTTGTATTTTGCATCGATAGGGTCTTTCTCACCGCAGTGAGGGCAGATATCGAAGTCTTGGTTTGTGATTTTCGAACCACAATATTTGCAAACTGGCATAATTTTCTCCCCGCATAGGAGCGTAGTCTGAAGAGTCAACAACTCTTCCTTGTTTTTTAGTGTATCAAATAGTCTGTTTTCAGACTAGAAACTATTAGCGTTTCTTTGTTTTGCCTTTGACTTCAGCGCGGAACTGCTCAAGGAGTTCTTTCTGAGTCTTGGACATCTTTTCAGGTGTCTTGAGTTTCATGTGGAGATACTGGTCACCTGGGTTCTTGGTTCTGAGGTCTTTGACGCCTTTGCCCTTGAGTTTCAGGATTGCGTCTGGCTGTGTGCCGGCTGGAATCTGGACTGTAACTGGTCCGTAGACTGTTTCAACCTGGATTTCCTCACCGAGTGCAGCATCGACGAATGAAAGGGCGATATCCATATGGATATCATTTCCTTCACGTCTGAACATTGAGTGATCTTTGACGTTGATTTCGACATATAAGTCGCCGTTCTCTCCGCCATTGACGCCTCTTTCGCCTTTTCCGGCGACTCTGATCTGCTGGCCTTTGTTGATGCCGGCTGGAATTGAGACCTCGAGGTCTTTGTGGACTCTCTTGTATCCACTGCCGCCGCACTCATGGCAACGGTTGGTGATTTTCTTACCTGTTCCGCCGCAGTCAGGACAGCTGGATGTCGATTCCATCGCTCCAAAGATCGTTCTCTGGGTCGTTCTGATAGTTCCGGTGCCGTGGCATCTAGAACAGGTGCAGAAATCGCTTGGAGTCTCGGCTCCTGAGCCATGACAATGTGGGCACTGCTCATCATAGGTTAGAGGAATCTTGATCTTCTTGCCGTTGATGGCGTCCATAAAATCGATACGGACGCGATAAAGGGAATCATTTCCCTTTCTAGGGCCTGATTGGGCTCTTGATTGTCTTGCTCCGCCGCCGAAGAAGCTTGAGAAGATGTCTCCGAGGTCATCAGCTGAGAAGCCCTGTCCTCCGAATCCTCCAGCGCCACCATATGGGTTTCCGCCTGCACCCTGTTCGAATGCCGCGTGACCGAATTGGTCGTACTGCGCTCTCTTCTGGTCGTCTTTCAAGACGTCATATGCTTCCTGAATCTCCTCGAATTTCTTTGGAGCGTCAGGATCTTTGTTAATATCAGGGTGATACTGCTTGGCTAATTTACGGTATGCGGACTTGATCTCATCTGTGCTAGCGCCTTTGGATAATCCGAGTATCTCGTAATAATCTCTTTTTGTTGCCATAGTGTCCCTCCTTATCTAAATAAGCCAAATGAGGCTAGTATAACTAGCCCCATAAGACTGCAATTGGTGTTGTTAATTAAGCGTTTTTGTCTGTGAAGTCTGCATCGACGACATCATCTGCTGATGTTGAGGATGAAGATGATGACTGTCCACCATAGTTAGGTGTTGGTCCGCCCTGAGCACCCTGGTACTGTGATGCCTGAGCTGCTGCATCTTCGAGTTTGCCGACGATTTCTCTTAACTTCTCGATGTTGTCGGTCTTGAGTGCGCCTTCAGCCTCATCTCTAAGAGCAGTTAACTGCTGCTTCTGCTGGTCATTTAACTTTCCGCCATCTTCAGCAAGCGTTCTGTTGATCTGGTCGATGTAGCCCTGAGCCTTGTTCTTGACTTCGATGTCGCCTTTTCTCTTCTCGTCAGCTTCTTTGTTAGCTTCTGCTTCTCTGACCATTCTATCGATGTCTTCTTTAGAAAGTCCGTTTGAGCCTGAGATTGTGATATCAGCAACCTTCTGTGTCTTTAAGTCCTTAGCGGAGACTTTGACAATACCGTTGACGTCGATGTTGAATGTGACTTCGATCTGTGGTTCGCCACGTCTTGCTGGTTCGATGCCGCTTAACTGGAAGTGGCCGAGGAGTTTGTTGTCATGTGCCATTGGACGCTCGCCCTGATAGACCATGATGTCAACTGCTGGCTGGTTGTCTGCAGCGGTTGAGAAGACCTGTGACTTTGTGGTTGGGATTGTTGTGTTACGTGCGATGAGTGGTGTCATGACTCCGCCGAGTGTCTCGATACCAAGGGTTAATGGTGTGACATCGAGGAGTAAGACGTCTTTGACGTCTCCTGATAAGACGCCGCCCTGGATTGCAGCACCCATAGAGACTGCTTCATCTGGGTTGACTTCGTAGTTGAGCTTCTTGCCGGTGATCTTTGCAACGAATTCCTGGACAGCTGGCATACGGATTGAGCCACCAATCATGAGGACCTGGCCGATCTGGCTATATGATAAGCCTGCGTCTCTCATTGCGTTCTCCATTGGGACTCTGCATCTTTCGAGCAAGTTTCTTGTTAAGTCCTGGAATTTAGCTCTTGAGAGTGTTCCTTCCCATGAGATAGGACCGTTTGCGGACATACCGATGAATGGGAGGGAGATTGTTGTTTCAAGTGATGATGAGAGTTCGATCTTTGCCTTTTCTGCTGCATCGATGAATCTCTGAAGTGCCATCTTGTCTGTTAACTTAGCGCCTGTTTCGATCTGAATCTGTGCCTGGATCCAATCTGCAACTGCCTTATCCCAGTCGTCACCACCGAGCTTTGTGTCGCCGTTTGTGGATAAGACTTCGAATGTGCCATCGCCGACATCGAGGATTGAAACGTCGAATGTGCCGCCGCCTAAGTCGAAGACTAAGACTTTTTCAGACTTGTCTGAATTTAAGCCGTAAGCTAAACATGATGCTGTAGGCTCGTTGATGATACGGACGACTTCAAGACCAGCGATTGTGCCTGCGTCTTTAGTTGCCTGACGCTGAGCATCGTTGAAGTATGCTGGAACTGTGATGACTGCTTTGTGGACTTCCTGTCCGAGGTGCTTTTCAGCATAGCTCTTCATGTAAGCTAAGACTTTTGAAGAGATTTCCTGAGGTGTGTAATCCTTGTTTGTACAGTTGATGTGGAACTTCTCTGATGTTCCGATTGCACGCTTTGCGGATTTGACTGTGTCAGGGTTTGTGATCATCTGACGCTTTGCGGCATTACCGACGATTTCTTCGCCTGATGCCTTGAATGCGACGACTGATGGGCATGTGTTTGTGCCCTCTGGGTTTGGGATGACCTTAACTGTGCCATCTGCCTGAAGATATGAGATGACTGAGTTTGTGGTACCGAGGTCGATACCGACGATGATTTCTTTTGCCATAATTTAATTCTCCTTAGGCGTTATGCGCCTCTTCTTTATCTGTAGCAGATTCTTCTGCTGGTTTTTCTTTGTGCTTGCTGACGATGACCATTGCGGCTTTGACTAATCTGTCATGGAGTCTATAGCCTTTGCTTGCGACTTTGATGACGACGTTCGCCTTCTCGTTATCGTCCACTTCGACTACGTCGACTGCCTGCATTGAGTGAGGGTCGAATTCATCTCCGACTTTTGGCTCAATCTCAACTACGCCTTCGCTGTCGAGCGCTGATTTGATCTGATTGTAGATATACTGGAATCCGATCTGGTAATTCTTTGCTTCGTCCGAATTAGGTGTTGGCTGTAATGCGTAATAGAAGCAATCGAGTGCAGGAATGAGATTCTCAAGGAATCCTTCCGCTCTATACTTGATGGCGTTCTGATGGTCAGCTGCAAGAGACTTTCTCAAGTTCTGAGTATCAGCGTAGGCCGTGTAGTAGGCGTTTTTCCATTTCTCCACTTCTTCCTTAGACGCTTTCTGATCTGCGAGCATCTTCTCGTAATCAGGTCTAAGTACGTGTACGTATTTATCTTCTTCCTCTTTAGGAGTTTCAGTTTTTACTTCTTCTTCGAGGTTTGTTTCTTCGTTGTTGTCTTTCTTTTTGTTGAACACGCTTTATCTCCTTTCTCTTCCTGTGAGAAGTAGCTAGCTAATTCTTCAGCGAAGTATTTCATGGTAGATACGACTTTGTCGTAATCCATACGTGTAGGTCCGAGGACCGTGATGATTGCATTTGGGATTCCTGGAACCTCAACCTTAGTAGATACTAGGGCGAGATCTCCGGTTTCATCCTCGCCTTTCATTCCGATTTGGAGCGAAACGTTTCCGGACTCCTGGAAGTTGGCGGCGTTGAGGATGCCCCTTACTCTTTCCTTATCATCGAGGAATGAGAGCAACGCTCTAAGCTTATCAGCGTCATTCGCGAACTCCGGCTGGTTGTAGAGCGATTCTTTGCCGTAGACAGACATTCTGTCACGGGCGAACTTGGAGAAGACCGCGATGATTGCCTGATAGATGAGTTCCTGTCCCATCATGTAATCATTCAAGGCAGGTTTCATGGCTTCCATCTTCTGGACGACTTCAGCGACTGAAGTTCCGCAGAGGCGGTCGTTGAGCAATTTGACTGTCTTGACCACGTCAGACATCTTTGAGCCCTTCTCGATGAGGAATGTCTTGTTCTCAACATATCCTTTGTCAGTGACGAATACCGCTGTAGCGGTAGTTTCGCTGATTGGGATGATTTGGATCGAGACAAGTTTCTCTTCATCCGCATCCTGTCCGATGACGGCTGATGCGAGGTGTGTCATGTCAGAGAGGATCTCACACGATTCCTTCAAGACCTCTTCAATTGATTTGGACTTTTCGGATAATAATGTCTGCAGGGCGTTCTTTGCTTCTTCATCGACTCCACCGCTTCTGAGATTCTCTACATAGTACTGATAGCCTTTCTCGGAAGGGACACGTCCACTTGATGTGTGTGTCTTCTCGAGGAAGCCGTCTCTTTCTAAGGCGAGCATCTCGTTTCTGATGGTTGCTGAGCTAACTTCGAGAGCGTATGCCTCCATAAGCGTCTTAGAACCAACAGGCTGGGCGGTCTTGATGAAGTACTCGACGATTAACTTTAATATTTCATCGCGTCTTGTCATATTGCCTCCTTTTTAGCAGTCCCACTATCTGGGTGCTAATCCAAATTATAGGAAAAGTTTTAGCACTGTCAAGGGGGTGAGTGCTAAAAAGTGCTAAATTTGATTTTCCTTTTATATATAAAGATTAAATAGGCAAAAGAAAAACGAGGCCGATTTGACCTCGTTAGTCTGTTTTTTAGATTTTTGTTCCGTATGTTCTGATGACAGCGTAGCAACCTGCTTTAAGGGTGAGAACACCATCAACCCATTTGCAATTTGGGTCATTCGAGTCTTCGATTACGATATTATCAACCTTGAATGGAACGGCTGGATCGGTATCCCAGGAATACTCTTTAAAATTCCAGGTTGAATAAATTAACTTACCATCAGTAGGTGTTTCTGTATGCCACTGAGTTCCACCGCTGTTACCGATGTATGAGTGATATTCTTCTTCCTCATCGGAATTTCTTCCGACGCGGAAATCGATGAGAGCAACTTTGGTTGTATCAACAGGATTTGGTTCGTAATAATAGACAGGGTCCCAGGATTTGAATTCCCACTGCGTGACAGGTTTTGTCATCTCAGGATCTTCATAATACTTGTTGACGTAGCTTGGATACATACCTTCGGTATCCATAACGGTATCAAGTTCTCCTTGTTTATAGGTTAGGTAGCAACCGTTTGGAGTGTAGAATCGAATCTCTGACTTCTCGGTTTTAGGCGTATAGCTATCCTTCTTTGCAGGCTTGTGCTCATCGTCGTACTCATATGTTAGTGTATCGGCTAGAGTTTGGGTCATTTCCATCTTGCAGTCGCTTTTCTGTCCCTTGACGTCAAAGACAGCGCTGACGGAAAGAGTCATGCTGTCCATGTAACCAGAAGCATATTTGCAAGTGAAATCGTAGGTAACATCCCATTTTGCGGACTTAACACCTTCGATCGAACCTTTGTTTTCAGTCTCGCCGATACCTGTATAGTGAATCACGAAACCGAAGGAGATCTCTTTGCCTTTGACTGCGCTCTTTGTTTCCTCGTAATATGAGCTGAATAATGGCATGTTGTAGGAGTCCTCCAACATGGTTCCAGCGGTGCTCATCATATCAATGATTTCCTCCGCTAATTCTCCATAAGTCTTTGGGAGAGCGAAGCCCTCATCTCTAGATGAATTGCCTAATGTAGGGTCGAATGCAGGAACTTCCATGCCCAAGCCTAAAATCTCGCCTAAGCTTGTTGTATGTTCGATGTGCCCTTTGCTCAATTTGTAGGATTCTGCCTTGTCTTCGCTTTCCTTATATACGTAACGGGTTTCATCGCCGGTTACGCTATCGGCTTCCTGGATTTCTTCATTGGTTAAAGTGACAAGTTTGCCGGATTCATTAGGCATTTTTGTTGTGAAAATGTCGTAGAAATTCTTTTTTCCGTCTGTAGAAACATATTCAGACTCTGTCATAACAGTCTGATTTGTCATTCCAGACATTTCCATCTTCTGAACCATATTGAGATTGTTGTCGATGGTTAAAGGTGAGCCACCTTCTTTATAAAGGGTTTTTAATCTGACATTCTTGAAGTTCTCATATTCTTCCTGGAAATTGACTTTTTCTTCTTTAGAAGATGATGAGGATGAGGTCTTCTCGCTTGAAGAGGTCTTCTGTTCGGAAGATGATGTCTTCTGCTCTGAGGACGATGTAGATTCAGAGGTCTTTGTCTCAGATGATGTCTCGTCAGCTGGTTTTACCTCTGAAGTTGTAGGTGTTGTATCGCTCGAAACCGGTTTCTAGACCGGTTTCTTTCCGCACGCTGCCATAAGAGTCGCAGCGGAGAGTAATACCAATATTCTTGATTTATTCATAAGGGTCTCCTTGTTTATAACCGCATATTATATACGCATATCCACATGCAAAAAATCATACGAAAAGGTGATTTTTATGGCAAATTTGATAAAAAGTGAGTAGTTTTTGGTATGGTATTAGAAAGCGAGGTGTTCTTATGTTCTTCAAGGATAAAGTCGATAAAGCATATAAAGCGATGTTCGGATATAGGCTAGACGCAGATCCTGGCCTTTATTATTTCGATTGGAGAGACCTCGATGGAATGAAGAGAGATGATTTCTCATTCACCAATCGTTTCAATGAGATTTTAAGAGGTGGTTTATACCATCTAGATAACTGCGAACACAAGGATACATTGGTAATCTTTTCCCATGGTTATGGAGGTGGCCACAACTCCTACATCAAGGAGATTTATCACATCGTAAAAGCGGGCTATAGAGTGCTCGCGATTGACGCTGCGGGATGCATTGAATCAGAAGGAACCGGATTAAGAGGCTTTAATCAACAAACTTCCGACACCATCGATTTACTTTCTTACCTAAAATCACTTGATGAATATAAGGATTTGAAGATTGATTTGGTAGGTCATTCAATGGGTGGATACACCTCTTTAAACATTTTGAATTATGTAGACGGAATAAACAAAGTCGTATCTCTTGCGGGACCAGTTTCCTTTAAACACATGGAAGGTCCACTTGTCACTTTCTTCATATCAAAAGAGGCAGATAGGCTTGAGGCTGAAACACTGCCTGGATTCGGAAAATACACCGCCTTAGATGGCGCGAAGAAAAAGGGCGGCACCAAGATTCTTTTCATCCAATCCAAGGATGACCCTGTCGTTAAATGGAAATACAGCGGAAAGATATTCGCGAAAGTTAAGAATCCAAACCTCTCCACCATATTCATCGATGGAGCGGGGCATCAGACGTGTTTCACCAAAGAAGCCGCAATTCATTTCAATGAGTTCTTGGTGAAATATAAAAAGTGCAAGACCCTCGAGGAGAAACTTGCACTTAAAGAGGTTTCCGACTGGAACGCTATATGCGACCACGACGTGAACACAATGTCCTTGATAACGGACTTCCTAAAAGACTAATAAGTCTCAATGCTACTGGAGTAATAGCTCCATGTGTAGTCGTATAAGAAGTTGCTGACATAATCCTTTAAGATATATATCTTAGCATCACACTCATCAAGGAGATGGAATCCCACTCCTAGTGATCCAGGTGTCGTGTGAGTGATGTATATCTTTTTAATTTTGGAACCGCTGAATGAGTTGTCGTATAAGAAGGCGATGTTCCTCTGAATAGTGACTTCTTCAACATTTGAGTTCTGGAACGTTGTCTTCTCGATGGCGGACACTTTCTTGCCTTCATATTCAACGGGCACCACCACCGCATTTCTTGATGCGCCTTCGCTAGATAAGGCAACAACTTTGTATGTATCGTCTTCAAGTAATTCATACTCAAAGCAAGCGACATCGACATTATTCGTATCTTCTGTTTCCTGAACGATTCTATCAGGTGCCTCAGGATACTTATTCATAAGAGGGCTCGATATGCCCCATTCGTTGAACAAATCCTCGGTCAAAGACAATGTGTGGTA
>DCHU01000081.1:299-57628 GCA_002314915.1 Caryophanales bacterium UBA1744 | reverse complement strand
AAAAAGAAAAAGCGGACCATAAGTCCGCTGTTCTTTCTTGTTGTGTGATTACTCTTTGAACCAGAAAACTCTGTCGAAAAGAACGATCCAAACGATATCAAGAACCCATCCGACTGTACCTGCTGCAACAATCCAGAGAATTGCGAGAACGAGGTGGAGCCAGTTTTTATTCTTAACAGCGCCAAGAATACGGTAGACAGCCCATGTGATATCAAGGATCCAGATGCAAAGGATGATCTTGACTAACTTTGACTGCTTATCCATCCAAGAGATATAAGCCTGCATGTTAAATTCCTCCGATGAATATTTTAATTTCTTTATGGTTAAATACAAAGTATTTTGTAATGTAATTTCTTACATTGTTTTCATGTATTTACAAGAGAACGTTTTCGATGCAGTTTGCAAGGATATAACCCTCTCTGTTGTAAGGGTCTTCACGATTGTATGAATAGGTCGTTAGATCAGGTTTGACCATAACGCCACCAGCCTCCAAAACAAGAAGATTGCCAGGTGCTACATCCCACTCTTTTGTGTTGCTTGAGAACCTGTACTGAATCTCTGCGTCACCTTCTGCGATTTTGCAGAACTTAAGAGCGGCACCATATATTTTTACTTCTGTGATCTGGTCTTTGTGTTTTTCCATCATAAGAGATTCCTTCTCGTTGAAGAAAGAACGTGATCTTAAAGCGATTAAACCAGTGCCTACTTTACTAGAAACATGGATTTGTACCGGTTCTTTTCCTTTTTCTAGACGCCATGCGCCTTGTCCCTTGATTGCATAATACAAAACACCTTTCATTGGAACGTTGATAACTCCAACGACAATTTCGTGGTTATGTGCCAAGGCGATATTGGTTGTAAACTCACCGTTTCTGTTAACGAACTCCTTAGTTCCATCAACAGGGTCTACGATAATGATGTCTTCCTTTGAAAGTCTTTCCTTTGTGTCTCTTGACTCCTCAGTTAAAAAACCATATTCCGGGAATTCTTTTGACAACATCTCTCTAATGAGGTTATCAGCGGTTTTGTCAGCTTTCGTTACCGGAGAATCGTCAGACTTGATCTCAACATCAAAATCAGTGTTGTATATTTCTTTGATTTTGACCTCGGCAGCATAAGCTGCTTCAATCATTTTTTCTAATTGTTTTTCCCACATAATGTGCTCCGAAAAGAAAAGCAGGCGTGAACCTGCTTCAATTGCATAGGATTAAAGAAGGTCGTCTGCGTTAACCTTAGAAGGCTTCTCGTCATCGTCTTCTGATTCTTCTTCATCGTCAGCGATGATAGAACCTTCGACTTCAGCGTTGTATTCCTGCTCTTCCTTAAGATCCTCTTCGTCCTTGTTAGCGTTGTCTTCGACATCGGTGTAGACGTCAGCAACATCAATGTGGACTTTCTCGTATGTGTGTCTATCGCGGAGATCCCACCAGTTGTCGGTTAAAGCGACAAAGTGGCTGTCGAGTGTAAGTTCTGTATAGAACTCACCAAGGTGTTTGTTTGCTTCTTCGTCAGCTAATCCAAGCTCAGCTTTGACTGCTGCGAATAAGTCTGCAAAGGACATCTGCTGTCCCTTCTTTGTGATGACCTCAAGGGCCACATCGAGCATGCTCTTGTTCATGTTTGTTTCTCCTTTTTACATTTTATCAGGTGCTGTGACGCCAAGGATTGCCAAGGCATCTTTGATAACAATTTCGCAAGCCTGGATTAAGCCGAGTCTTGCCTTAGTTCCATCTAAGTCATTTCTATCAATGATCTTAGTTGCTGCGTAATATTCATGGATTGTTTGGGCAAGTTTCTGGATGTAACCAGCCACCTTATAAGGTGCTCTTGCCTCCGCAGCACTCAATATCATACTCGGAAATTCAGCAAGTTGCTTTAAAATATCGCTTTCTTTCTGTCCGGATAACTTTGATCCAGTTGAATCAATTCCGATATCCTTGCCGAGTTCGAGTAATGAATGACATCTAGCGTGTGCATACTGTGCATAGTAGACAGGGTTCTCTTTGCTCTTAGCCAAGGCTAGGTCGAGGTTGAAGTCTAAGTGTGTGTCACCGCTTCTCTCGCAGAAGAGATATCTGACTGCATCTTTGCCACACCACTCAACGAGTTCACGATGAGCGACAGCTTTTCCGGTTCTCTTTGACATCTTGACCTCTTCGCCATCCTTGTAAACTCTGACGATCTGATAGATTTCGACTTCTAGAGCTCCTTTGCTGTAACCCTTCATCATAAGAGCAGATTTCATACGGTTAATGTAACCGTGATGGTCAGCTCCTAGCATATCAACGATTAAGTCATATCCTCTAGACATCTTGTTGTAGTGATAGCAGATGTCTGGCATGAAGTATGTGTAGCATCCGTCTGCCTTGATGACAGGTCTATCCTTGTCATCACAGAACGCTGATGTATTTAAATATGTTGCGCCTTCTTTCTCATAGACATAACCCTTGTCCTTGAGTTCCTGAAGGGTTGCTTCAATTGTATTTCCCTTACGGATATCTGATTCGTATGAGAATTTGTCAAAGACAACTCCGAAGTCGGCCATATCCTTTTTGATACCGGCCAAGTTAGCATCGATTCCATATCTGACGAAGAACGCTTTTGTCTCCTCGTTATCAACGAGTTTTGAATCACCGTACTTGTCTTTGATTTCCTGAGCTATCTTTATTAAGCCAACGCCATGGTAATCATCATCACCGAGTTCACATGGTTCACCGAACAATTCGTGATAACGGCATCTGATTGAGTTGCCTAAGTGAGCAACCTGGTTTCCACAATCGTTAACATAGTATTCTTTGGTTGTATCATAACCAGCTTTCTTGTAAAGATTTGCGGTAGCATCGCCTAATGCAGCACCCCTTGTATGTCCGAGGTGCAATTCACCGGTTGGGTTAGCGGAAACGAATTCAACGTTGATTTTCTTTCCGTTTGGTTCAGCCTGGCCGAAGTCAGTTCCCTTTTCAATGATTGTAGTAATGATTGAGCCGAGGGAAGCTTTCTTAATAAAGAAGTTGATGAATCCAGGTCCGGCAATCTCGATTTTCTCGATATTGTCTGAATGGATGTTTCCAATTAACTCATTCGCTAGATCAACAGGCTTCTTTCCCGCCTTACGGGATAGACGCATAGCTACGTTTGAAGCATAGTCGCCGTGAGCAGCATCTCTAGTTCTCTCAATAGCGATTTCGCTATCAAGCGCTTCGATTCCGCAACTGGATAAGGCTTCTTTAATGGCAGATTTTAATAATTCTTCATTTGTCATAATCAGTCCTCCACTAATGAGACGATGGCACTTGCTCTGATGGCTTTTCTTTCTCCAACCGAATCAAGTCCTTCATTCGTCTTTGCCTTGATTGATACGACGTCAACATCGCACTCAAGGGCACGAGCGAGATTTACTCGCATCGTATCGATAAAGTTTCGAAGCTTTGGAGCTTCGGTATAAATAATTACATCGACATTATTTATTTCGAAGTCTTTTTCTCTCATAAGAGAAATGCACTTACTGACAATAATGGCGCTGTCAATTCCTTCAGTCGTTTCATCTGAAGGCGGAAAGTATTTGCCGATGTCTCCGAGCGCAAGTGCGCCAAGGATAGCATCGCATACTGCATGATATCCGACATCCGCGTCTGAGTGCCCGTCCAAACCCATGTGGAATGGAAGTTCCGTTCCGCAAATTATCAGTCTCTTATCGGGAACCAAACGATGGATATCTTCACCGTAACCTACTCTGAATTTCATGTTATACATTGAAACGGAAGAAGACGATGTCACCGTCTTTCATCACGTATTCCTTTCCTTCCATACGAAGCTTACCGGCTTCTTTTACGCCGAGTTCTGTCTTGTACTTAACGATATCTTCAAAGCTGTATATCTCAGCCTTGATGAATCCTTTTTCGAAATCGGAGTGAATTACGCCTGCGCACTGAGGAGCGGTCATGCCATTCATAAATGTCCAAGCACGGCACTCATCTGTTCCACAAGTTAAGAACGTCGAGAGGTTAAGGAGCTTATATGCTGCCTTTGTAAGTTTGTCCAATCCCGATTCAGAAGCTCCGAGAGTTTCAAGGAACTCCTTCTTCTCATCACCTTCCAACTGTGAGATTTCATACTCAATCTGGCATGATACAGGGATGCAAACAGTATGTTCTGCTTCAGCGATTGCTTTGACTGTCTGATAGTGTTTGCAGCCTTCGATATCCATATAATCGGTGTCAGCGACGTTAGCAACATAAAGAATTGGCTTCATTGTTAAGAGGAAGAAATTCTTTCTTGCGTATTCGTACTGTTCTTTTGTTAAGCCTTCAACCGCACGAGCTGGACGTCCATCTTCAAGCAACGGTTTGATCTGAGAGAGGATTGCCATCTCATAAATTGCTGTCTTGTCTTTAGCGAGTCTTGCCTTTGCGTCAAGCTTTCCCATTCTATTTGTAACAGAATCTAAATCCGCCATTGCGAGTTCAAGGTTGATAATGTCGATGTCTCTTGCTGGGTCAACAGAATCTTCGACGTGAATGATGTCCGCTGACTCAAAGCAACGGACAACTTCAACAATTGCATCAGACTCTCTGATGGCTGCAAGGAACTGGTTTCCAAGACCTTCTCCTTTGGAGGCGCCTTTGACAAGTCCTGCAATATCATAGAATTCGAATGTTGCGTTAATCTTTTTCTTAGGGTTGAAGAGATCGGTTAAATAATCGAGTCTCTCATCCGGAACCTTAACAACACCCGAGTTTGGGTTGATGGTAGCGAATGGATAGTTCTCAGCTAAGATGTGTGAGTTAGTAATTGCGTTGAATAGTGTTGATTTTCCTACGTTTGGAAGACCGACGATACCTGCTTTAAGTGACATAAAAACCTCTTTGTTCCGTAGAGATTATATATCTCTAGTCAAAATAAACAACATAAAGACAAAAGAAAACCCTGAATAATCAGGGTCAATCTGCATTTCAACTAGACAGATTAGTCGACTTTTTCTTTCTTGATGTCGCCAGCGCGTGGTCCACGATCAGACTCTTTGACTTCGAACTCGACCTTCTCGCCCTGCTCTGCTGTCTTGTAGCCTTCCATGTTGATGTCGCTGTAATGGAAGAAGTAATCTTTGTTATCCTCACCGTGGATGAAACCAAAGCCTTTTTCCTTGTTGAACATTTTGACTGTTCCCTTCATTGACTCCCAACCTTTCTAGTATGTTCGGAAAAACTTACTGAACTTTATTTTTAACTTTATGAGCAAGAAAGTAAATATTTATTTACATCATCTTTTCTCTAATCTGTAATTGCGACCATAAACCCAACGTTTTAAAACCATGGAGACAAGCAACAATGTTACGATACCAAAACAAAAAACAGACAAGATTGGAATCGAATCAAACCTAAACGGAAGGCTGACACCAAAACTATTCTGAATAGCCTGGTCAACAAGAAACTCAGACACCAGAACCCCTAAACAAGACCCAAAAAGGGAACCCAAAATCAAAACAGTCGAGTGAGTGACATACATGTCGTGGATATCTGATTTTCTAAATCCCATATAGAACAAAGTTCTGCCCTCCTTGATTTGTTCCATGGATGTGAGCATGCTTACTGTGGCAAAAAGAATAACTCCAATCAACAGCGTTAAAGCGGAAGCAAATACCAACACTATTGAGAGATAAGAGGTGACCACAACAAGGCTGGATTGGACTGCTAACGACGGACAAGAAAAGGAGTAATTCTGATATCTAGCAGAGATATCTTTTAAAAGGGCTTCATCGTTTCCGTATGTGTAGAATACAGCGGTAGTTGGCTCCAAAAGAAATGCTGACATTCCCAGTACATCTCGCCAAAAATCAATATTCCATGTAGGTATTCCATAAATGATGTTGCAATCTGAATTAACAACTCCTACCACTTTTATTTCAGCAGATACATATTCCCTATTTAGATAATCGCCTTCTTGATCCCACGAAATACAACCGGAAACGAAAAGACGTTCTGGGTATCCAAACTTTTCTGCAATTGTTTTTGATATGCATATTTCTTCAATCCCTTCTGGCGTTCTTCCAGATATCAATTCTCGGAAATCAGAAGAAAATGTAAGACCTTTGGTTCTTGGCAACAGATAACTGCCTTGGAGAACATCGTTTGGAACATCGATAGTTGAATAAGCTTGTTCCATTCTCACTTTGGAAGCGGCATCGCCTGTTGATTCCGCACTATCGGCTTTGTCTGATAAGAAGAATGGATTATAAAAACCGCCTGCTAAAGAATCTGGAAACACCGCATAGCTATACTCGCCAAACATAGAATATGAATCGATGCCACCACCTCTAACAATTGACTCAGGCAACCCAAACCCTAATGATCGTTTATCCGCCTGAAAAACATAGAGGCGATTCAACGCTGTAGGGCGGTTCTCTTTCTCATGTGTCTTCTCATACGTGTAACTAGATGGTTCGAAAACAAAATCCGCATACGATTGGTCTTTCCTTATCTCATTTATAAAATCGCCTTTTGGGATTGAAGGCTCTATATAAAATAGCTTTTGAAGAATCCAAGGCAAACTGTCATCTCGTTCATCTGAAGAAGGAAACCTCATCTTTTCTTCGAGAACATATTCATTGAACGAATGATTCAGGTGATAGATTGTGGGGGAAGAGGATTGAACCACTCCTACTACTGTAAATATTTGTTCATCAACATAGGCCCAGGAGTCGTTTTGCATCTTGAGAATTAGTTCGAGACTTTTATGGGATATATAATTGCCGAGATCGTTAAAGGTTCTATTGATGCCAATTCTGAAGCAAGCATTTGACATCTGTTCATAGGTGAGTCCTAAAACAATCTGACTATTCTCCATAACAACCGGCATCTCGGGATAAACGGTTGAAGAGCCCATGCCATCAAGCCAGATAAAATCAGAAAAGGTGCGCACAGAAAAAGAAGGTAAAACATACTCCGATCCATGAATGATTAGATAAGCGTTATTTTCTTGAGGAAAGTAGTCTTCGAAATTGGCTAAGTATGTGATTCCGCTATCTATAACAATATCGGAATATTCATTTTTAATTGATGTAATCGATTCAGATGATGCCGCAATAATCCTGCCTAAACTAGATTCATTGGAATTTCGTTTTTTCATTACTATAGAATTCTCACCAACAAGCGATGATAAACAGGCGTCAAGCCGAGTATTCAAATCCCTTTTCATATAAATTGATAAGCCCAAAGAAAAGAGGGAGAACGACATAAGTGATGTCGATAGAACAGTTCTCCATTTCTTTTTATTTAAAACTCGAAATGAATGACGAATCCATTCCGATAAAACGCCATTGATTTTACTTTTTTCCAATTTTGGATTACATAGTCTGCAACTTTTAGTTGTTTCTACTAGTTTTTCACTAATTGTTTTATTCTGAATCTTGATTATTTTATCTGCATATTCATTGGCGAGTTTAATGTCATGAGTTACTGTAATTACAAGTTTTTCAGACGATAATGATTTGAGTGTATCAAAGATGAATTTTGCGTTTTCTTTGTCCAGTCCGGCTGTAGGTTCATCAGCTAAAATGACATCTGGGTTTAGCAATAATATTGAAGCCAATGAAAGCCTGGATCGTTCGCCGCCTGATAAAGTATTTACTGTTTGTTTATCTTTTTCTTTGAGTTTAAATGTTTTCAATAACCCTTTTGCTTTATCTATTTGAATCCTGTTAATTGACGATATTGGTTTGACTCTAATTAGCATATTATCCAAACACGTATCCAATTCAATTAAATCCGGATTTTGTCTTAGATAACCGATCTTGGATAGCCTCTGAAATGCCTTCTGGGAATCATCCAGTTTGGTAAGGCTTAGACCGTCTACCAAGCAATCTCCAACATAATCTTCATCGACGCCTGCGATGATATCTAATAGAGATGTCTTGCCGCTTCCAGAATCTCCTACAATGCAATAAAGACCTTTTTCATCAAAAGAATAGGTGACGTTGTCCAAGATTACTTGATTGTTTATCCTTTTGGTCACATAAGACAACAAAACCTTATTCATCTGCGAGCTCCTTCACTAACGAACTTCTCTTGCTTGCCCATTTAGGCAAAGCCATTCCTATAATTGGAAAACCAAGAGACATTACAATAACTACCAACAGCGGCAATAACGGGATCCCAAAACAATTAAGATCTAGATTAATCAGACTTCCGATTGACGTTTCGTTCTTAACAATTAGGGAAAACACTCTTGATAGTGGGAAGGAGCAAGCCAGAGATATCATTCCGGCCAATCCACACACGATTACGCTCTCGTATAAAAGAGAATTGGAAATATCCTCGCTTCTGCACCCAAGAGCGGAAAGTATCGCCGATTCTTTCCTTTTAGATAAATAAAGCGAATAGGACGTAAAACAAGTGATAGCAACCGCCCCAATTCCGACAAGGACCAAAAAAGGGATGAGCGCAACGGAAAACGAGTCAATGAGTTGAGAAAAGGTGTCCGCAACCTCAAATGCCTGGGATTTGATTACCAAGGATGATGATTTCTTGGACAATTGTTCAACAAACTGACCGTATCTCTCTGGGAAGAAAATATTGTATGAATATGACGCATATGGACTGTCGCCGCTTGCGTCCTCTAATAAATCAAGCACGTCATAGTATTCGCCCTTGACCGCTGATATGTTTTCAAGCCTCATCCTGTCAAAGAAAGAACGGAGTGAATAATTCGAATAATAGACACGGGGAGAATTAAGGAAGGAGAATTCCTCCACTACACCAGCTATATAGAAGACGAATTCCAAGTTTAGTTCATCTTGAACTCCGTCGATTTCAATCGTCACAGCATTTGAAATCCTGATTTCATGTTGGGAAACAGATTCGTTAAACATCGATGCGAATTCTTTGTTCACAAGCACATATTCAAGAGAGTTACGCTGAGGAAGAATTCCGTCATACACATCAAGAGTTGTCCTATCAGCCAAAGAGATGTCGGATATCGGTGAGAACTGAACCGGATCTCTCTGTTCACCATTAATGGTGTATGCTGAATATGACGGCAGGAAATAAGAATAGTCATTCTCTATAGTTACATTATCGCCAAACAACTCCTTAATCTTCTCTTTCGATGGTCGTTCGGTCCTTGTAAGAGTAAGAGGGGATCCTTCTATTTCATACGACTCCTGGATTGACACCGAGGCTGACGTATAGAGCAGGGTGTTCTTTTTCTCTTTGTTGAGCGTTTCTTTCGAACTAGACATGAAGCCAAGAGAGATGAGAACGCCACCAATGGAGACAAGAGAGCCAGCAAAAGAAAGAACATTCCTTTTCCAATCCGATTTGAGTCTTTTTTTAACGACGTTGAATATCCAAGACTTGTTTCTTCCTCTTTCTTTTCTGTCATTGTTGAGATTTTCCTTCTTCTTTCTCATTTTCGATTCTGTTTCAAGTTTTCCTCCTTCAACAGTGAAAACCTGATCAGCATATTTCTTAATGACCCTCTGATTATGGGAAACCATTAAGACCAAATGGTCTTTGGAATACTCTTTTAAAGCTTCCATTATCAGCTTCTCGTTTTTGGCATCCAGAGCGCCTGTTGGTTCATCTGCAAGGATGATTCGGGGGTTCCTAACAATTGCTCTCAGAAAGGCTATTCTCTGCTTTTCACCGCCCGATAGTATTGAACATCTCTTGTCTTTCAGACTTCCTAAGCCGTATTTTTGGAAAATGGCATTCACGGCTTCCTCATTCATCTTCGGATTGCCTCCTGAAATATCTAAGGCTAATTGAACGTTTTCAAAAGCGGTTAACTCGTCAAACAAATTGAAGTGCTGATAAATGAACCCATACTCAAACAACCGTAAATCCTCTTTATCTTTTTCGTTAAGTTTTTCCGAGTTTCTACCGTTAATTCTGATAGTCCCCTCATCCAATTTTTCTTGTAGAGACAAGAGATTCAGCAAAGTTGATTTGCCGCTTCCTGATTCTCCTTTTATTGCAACCAACCCAATACCAGGGATTGTCGCTGTGACACCTCTTAAAACCCATCTCTCGGATTCGGCATCTTTATATTTCTTTCCAACGTTTACTAATTCGATCACAAAAAAACACCTCTACTATTTAATAGAGGCGAATTCGTGTTTTTTTCCCTAAAAGTTTAAAAAAGAGGGATTTATTTTCCCTCTACTTTAAGTGGTCCCTCATGTGAACCTATTACTTTTTTGATTCTCTGGTTGAAAGCATCTCTGTCGAGCATAATGACATTGCCACATCCCATGCACATTATTTTGATGTCCGCGCCAACACGTACTATTTGGAATCTTTTAGTTCTCCCTTTGCATGGATGAGGTTTCTTCATCTCAACTTCATCATACAAACCATAATTTGGAATAATCATTTCGAACCTCCGACTTTAGAATAATTCTCAATCGTTTTAAGTATGTCTTCAACACCGGAAATCTCGATGAGATTGAACTGATGCCTGAAGAATGTCTCTTGTCTCTTAACGTAGTGCCTGGTGTTGGTTTTGATTGTGGTAATGCAATCTTCTAGTGAGGCAGTTCCATCAACATACGGGAAGAATTCCTTAATGCCGATAGCTTTAAATGCTGGGGCGTCTTTCCCATATTTCTTGATCATGGCAACGGTTTGTTCGACCATGCCAGTTCTCACCATCTCATCAATTCTTTTTTCAACATGCGGATAGAGCTGTTCTCTGTCTCTTTTTAGTTCAAAGAATAAGCAATCTTTATATATTGGCTCATGAGTCTGGGCCTTTATCATCTCGGTTTTTGGGCCGTTATTAGCAAGACACACTTCGATTGAACGCAAGACTCTGCGCCTGTTGTTCTCATGAATCTTCTTGGCTTCTTCAGGGTCTAATTTCTCCAGTACATCATGAAGTTCTCTATTATCCATCTTTTCGTAAGAGGACATATCAACACTGGATGTATCTGTTGATAAATCATAGTCATATAGAGCACTTCTTAAATAAAGTCCACTACCACCCACTATGATAGGAGTTTTGTTTCTGGATAACACTTCATCGAGTTTTGATCTAAGGTCTTTCTGATATCTTGAGATATCATATCCGTCATCACATTCTAAAAATGAGAATAGATGGTGTGGAACTTCTCTTTTTTCTTCCTCGGTTGGAGCTGCAGTAGCAATTTCAATGCCCTTGTACACTTGGAAAGCGTCGCCATTGATAATTTCGCCATCGATTCGTTTGGCGAGATCAATTGCAAGGCGTGATTTTCCGCTACCAGTTGCCCCCGTTAAAACGATAATCATCTAATCGCATCCCTCACAGCTAAAAGTCTTTCCTCAACCAGCGAAAGAAGTTCATTTCTATTAGAGATTAAAGGGTTGTTCTTCAACGATTCCAATGCTTCCACATAAAGCGCTTTGTGCTTGGCGTGTTCATCGCTGTTGGTGAAGTTTTCAGCCATAGCCTTTTTCTCTTCGACAATCTTTAAGGCAAGAGACTTAATCGTCTCGTCGTTTCTAATCGCTTTATCAAGCGCGAGGTACTCTCTAAGAAGAGGATCTCTAGACATATGGAAAGCCACTTCCTTAGCCTTAAGGACTAAAGGATCTTCGGTCAATTCGCCTATTAACGAATATGTATGGGTCTCAAGAATCTTAACTGGCACTATGCACCCGGTTAAGTATTCTGGTCCCCTGAAGTTAACAGGTTTTCCGTTCTCGGCATAAGATGTTAAAACATCGCTGTTCTTCTTTGATGGACCGATTACTAAAACGTTATATGTGTTTCCGACCATTGTTGCGGAATGTTCGGCTGTCGTTTCCTCAATGACCGCTTTTAATCTATCAAATCTCTCATGCTGAATTGCAGGATCGAGTTGTTCCATCTTAGCAGCAGGAGTTCCTTGTCTAGCGGAATAGATGAATGTGAATGCAGAACTGTATCTGACTTCTTTGCATAATGAAAGCGTATCTTCGAATTCTTCCTCTGTCTCACCAGGGAAACCTACGATGATATCAGTTGTAAGAGCGATATTTGGAATCTTTGCTCTAATCTTTCTTACTTTCTCTAAGTACTCTTCTCTTGTATAACGTCTACCCATTCTCTTCAAACAGCTGGTAGAACCGGACTGTACTGGGAAATGAAGCCAAGGAATGATGTTGTCATATTTAGCCATGACCTCAATCATGTCATCGCTGAATTGGCTAGGATATGAGGTGAGGAATTTGACTCTAGGGACACCTAACTTAGCAACTTCTTCCAGGAGGTTTGCGAAATTCGTTCCATCATCCAAGTCCAAACCATATGAATTTACGTTCTGGCCAAGGAGACAGATTTCTTTATAACCCTCGTCGGAAAGCTTCTTGCATTCTCTGATTACGTCTTCCGCTTTGCGTGAACGCTCTCTTCCTCTTGTGTAAGGGACAATGCAGTATGTGCAGTACTTGTCGCATCCATAAGAGATGTTAACGAATGCCTGGAAATTGGATAAGCGGTTTGAAGGCATGTTCTCAACAATTTCAGAAGCAAACGATCTGACGTTGATGAGCGACTGTTGTTTTTTTACAACATCGTTTAGTAACGGGAGGAGGTTATGGACATCGTGGGTTCCGATGATTAAGGAAATCCATGGATATGTTTCAGTTAACTGAAGGGCAATTCCATCTTCCTGCATGACGCATCCTGCGATAACGAGTAAGAACTGTTTGTTTCTTTGGTGATTGCCCTTGAAAGAGCCAATTTCACCGAAGACTTTGTCTTCAGCGTTTTCTCTAACAGCGCACGTGTTGATAACCGCCAAATCGGCCATTTTAGGATCTTCGGTTCTGATCATTCCCGCCAAAGAAAGATAGCCTGCCATTATCTCTTCATCTCTGATGTTTGCCTGGCAGCCAAATGTCTTGATATAGAAAAGTTTGCCTGCCAAATATCCTTTGAGGTAATCAGGTACATTGTTTGGATCAATGACTGTGCTGATATGCTCTGGTCTTTTTGAGGCATCTTTCTGATTTGGAAGTATGTTGTTCTTACTCTTTTTCATACTGTTCCTCCAACTTGAAATATATTATCTTTAGAGCAGAAAAAACCGCCAATTATTTAGCGGTTTCAACTGCACGATATTCACGGATGACAGAGATCTTGATCTGACCTGGGTATGTCATCGTTGTCTCGATTTTTTCTCTCATCTCCTGAGCTAACTTAACTGCTTCAAGATCTGAAATCTTCTCTGGAAGGACCATGACACGGATTTCACGGCCTGACTGCATTGCGTAAGCCTGCTGAACTCCATCGTATCCCTTAGCGATTTCTTCGAGCTGAGTGATACGCTTGATGTATGTTTCCATTGTCTCTGATCTAGAGCCTGGTCTAGCAGCGGATAATGTGTCGGCAGCTGCAACTAAGTGAGCGATAACCGACTTAGCTTCAACGTCGCCGTGGTGTGATTCGATTGAGTTAACGACGATTTCTGGCTCGTTATACTTCTTCGCGAGGTCTGAGCCGAGGAATACGTGTGAACCTTCCATTTCGAAGTCAACAGACTTACCGATATCATGGAGTAAGCCTGCACGTCTTGCGAGGTTGACATCGAGTTTGAGTTCTCCTGCCATAATTCCGCAAAGGTAAGCGACTTCCATTGAGTGCGTAAGCGCGTTCTGTCCGTATGAGGTTCTGTATTTGAGTCTTCCGACATAGCCGAGAAGTTCTCTGTTGACTCTTGGTAAGCCGAGTTTGAATGCTGCTTCTTCACCAGCCTTCTGAGTTTCGACTTCGAGGTCTTTTTTCATCTTTGCTGCAACTTCTTCGATTCTTCCAGGCTGGATACGTCCATCCTTAACGAGAGACTCGATAGTTCTTCTAGCAATTTCTCTTCTGATTGGATCGAAACATGAAACTGTGATGACTTCTGGTGTGTCATCGATGACAAGGTCAACACCGAGGACCTGTTCAAGAACTCTGATGTTACGTCCTTCACGTCCGATTAAACGGCCCTTAAGGTCATCTGATGGGAGAGGGATAACAGCAACTGTTCTCTCTGTGACAACATCCTGAGCGTACTTGTCGCATGCGATGGAGATGATGTCTTTTGCGAATGCCTCAGCCTGTGACTTTGCATCATCCTGAGCGTTCTTGATGTACTGCGCAATTTCGGTAGACATCTTAGATTCGACTCTAGCCATGATTTCGTCATGTGCTTCTTTGACGGACATTCCTGCGACTTTCTCGAGTTCAGCGAGGATTGCGTTGATCTTCTCATCTAACTGAGCGGTCTTATTCTCGTAAGCCTCAATCTTTTTGTCGAGATTGTCATTCTTTGCGTCTAAGGACTGCTCCTTGCGGTTCATATCCTTTTCACGTGAATTGAGTGAAGCTTCTCTAGCGTCTAACTTAGCCTGTTCTGTTAAGGCTTCAGACTTCATGACACGGATTTCGTTCTGTGCCTGCTGCTTCGCTTCGAATGCAGCTTGTTTAGCATCGATCTTGGCATTCTTGAGGATCTTTTCTCCTTCAATCTCAGCATCACGAATGATGCCCTTTGCCTGCTTAGATGCTGATTTTTTCCTTAAAGAAGGAACTAACATGAATACGGCGACAACGGCACCGATGCCGACAACCAAGCCGACAATTCCGCCTATGACGCCAGCTAATACTGGATCCATATTTAAAACTCCTAATAAAATCAGTCGAAAGGCATACCATACCCAAAGAAAAGGGCTTTGCTAAATTGTTATATATTTACGGGTTGCCCCGATAAACCAATTCCCAAATAAATCTATGGGTAAGTACCTTAGGTACGGACTAATTGTATCAACTGTAGTTAGATTTCGCTACCCTTAAGGGTGTTATTTTTTCTTTAACCAAGATTTAATCGAAAGAAAATCTATACAATTTTTGTCAATTCAATGCTGCGCACAATAAAAAGGCCTAAGTTTTTAGGCCCCATTATTTATAAGTCGACTTCTCCGGTCTCATCATCGACGACAGGTTCTTTTTCTGCCTTCATGATATCGCGAAGCTTGTTCTCGAGCTCATCAGAAACATCCTTATGGGATTTGATGAAGGCTTTCGCAGCCTCTCTTCCGTTTCCGATTTTCTCGCCTGACATCTCATACCAGTTTCCGGTTTTGTGGATGAAGCCCTGGTCAAGCGAGAGGTCAAGGATTTCGCCTTCTTTGGAGATTCCTTTGCCGTAGATGATTTCAATTTCGCAAGTTCTGAATGGTGGTGCGACTTTGTTCTTAACGACTTTGATCTTGACGGTGTTACCGATGACATCTGAGCCGTTCTTGATTGCGTCCGCCCTACGCAAATCCATACGAATTGATGCGTAGAACTTGAGTGCACGTCCGCCTGTGGTCGTTTCTGGATTGCCGTACATGACTCCAACCTTCTCACGAATCTGGTTGATGAACATGACTGCACATCCCGTTTTTGATAGTACACCTGCGAGTTTTCTCATCGCTTTGGACATGAGTCTTGCATGTAAACCGACCTGGTTATCGCTCATGACACCATCAAGTTCTGCCTGTGGTACCAATGCTGCGACCGAGTCAACGATGATGATGTCGATAGCGCCTGACTGAGCGAGCATCTCAACGATTTCAAGTGCCTCTTCACCGCTTCCTGGCTGTGAGAGGATGAGTTCATCGATATCGACTCCTAATTTTGCAGCATACTCTGGATCGATTGCGTGTTCTGCATCGACATATGCTGCGCGTCCGCCCTTTTTCTGAGCTTCAGCAACTGCTTGCAAAGCAAGCGTTGTTTTACCTGATGATTCAGGTCCATAGATTTCGATGATTCTTCCTTTTGGATATCCACCGATACCTAATGTCTTATCTAAAAGCAAAGAGCCTGAAGGAATTGCGTCAACATCGACATGTGGCTGTTCGCCCATGCGCATGACTGCACCTTTGCCGTACTGCTTTTCGATAGATTTTAACGTTTCCTTTAAGGCAACGTCTTTGTCTGTTAAGACTGGTTCAACTTTTTTTGTAGCCATTATTTTTTAGCCCTCCACTAATATATAGTCGAGTTTCTTCGATTTTTTCCCTAAAACTTATGAAATAATCAAAATTAATTGATCTAACATGCGGTCAACGCAGGCTTCTCTGATCTCATTTCTCAATCCTTCGAAATCCTGCTGAAGTTCGACAATGCCGTATTTTGATGAGATGGACATGTTCACTCTTCCGACTGGAGCACATCCAGGTTCCGCTGTTGGACCAGCGTTTCCGGTGAATGAAACACAGATATCAACGCCGAGTTTCTTTCTTCCTTTTATAGCCATCTCGTTTGCGATGTGCTGAGAGACGACTCCGTATTTGATAATCTCATCTTTATTAATTCCAAGGAGTTTGACTTTCTCTTCTGAACGATAGGTAACAATACCACCATAGAAGACATCGGAAGCACCAGGAACAGTTGCAACCGTTGCAGCAAATAATCCTGCCGTCAAAGATTCAACGCAACCCAAGGTGAGTTGTTTCTCCCTAAGAGCGCTGATGACTTGTTCAATCTTGGTTTGGTTACTCATGTTTATCCTCCTTGAAGACATCTAAGTTCTGTGCGACGTAAATGACGCCAGACAATAAGCTTGCGAATGCTGTTGCATAAACAACGATTCTTGTGATCCAACCGCCGTCGAAATACGCGAATGGGAATCCATTTAATAAGATGAGCGGGATCGCAACCATTTGGCATACGGTCTTGATCTTACCGAAAATATTGGCAGCCAGGACTTTTCCTTTTCCAGCAGCAATGAATCTCAAGGCATCGACAACTATGTCACGCGCAACCATGAGAATTACGACATAGACAAAGAATGGGATGTCTAATGCAGGCTGATTGTGTCCGATACATAAATAGATGAAGGTGATGTTGATCAACAGTTTGTCAGCAACAGGGTCGAGGAACTTGCCTAAATCCGTAACCTGATGCCATTTTCTAGCGAGATATCCATCGAGGAAATCCGTGAAAGACGCAATGATGAATACAATGCAGAGGATAAGATAGAATCCACCGATGTAAAGACCGTTGCCACAATCGATGGCAAAAGAGTTCAGGTTAATGGCTCCGGCCATCGAAAGTCCATCAACCACCACCATAGCAATAAGCATCGCAACGATGAGTGCGATTCTTGATACTGTAATCTTTGTTGGGATATTCATTTTGTTATACCTAGTTTCATGAGTTTCCGGCCCGATAAGCCATGTTTTGTCGAAGGGCGACAATTAATCTCAGATTGCTCTGGAGAATCATCCTTCAGTTTGGAATCATCTCTTCCCCTACCAAATTTGGGTTTCTCGCTTGTGGGGTTTACCTCGTTTCATCTTACTGTCACCAGTAAGCTCGTCTCTGTGGCACCTTGGGGAATCCAATCTCGAAAGATCTTCATCCGCCGTTACGCGCTCCCGCGTACCTAGACTTATTTATTGGTCTAGCGCAAACACTACAGTCATCGCAGACTGTGCGAGCATGGACTTTCCTCTCCCTAATGGAAGCAGTCGCCTGGGCCGGAATAGTTTACTTTAACTTCTTCCTGAATAATTCATCAGGATTAATGCCCTTGCTCATGAGATACTCTTCATAACAGTTTTTGCGGTTAACCAAATCAAGGTTCTCACTTGTGACGTGATCACTTGGTTTGATGTATGCGTACTTCTGTTTGAGAGAAGCATTCTCCGCTTCAAGAGTTCTGACCTTTGCGTTTAGTGCATCGATTTCACTCTGAGAGGTTGGTCCACTCTTTTCGAGTGTATCAATCCTTTCTCTAAGCTGAGCAATACGGGTTGAAGCTGCGATGGTGAACCTCTCAAATGAGCGGTAATCGTTAATAACGATATCAAGGAATTCATCAACCTCATCTGGGTTGTATCCCTTAACATCTCTCGTGAATTTATGAGAGATAATTGTTTGTGGCTTTAATTTGATTTCGTTCTCCATACCCTTCAATTATATTGAAGACGATGAAAACCTTCAATAATGCATTATCTTTTTGTCTTTATAAGGGCAAAGATTGCTCATTAGTGATAGAATCTTTCACATGAAAGCATTAGAGAAAGCTTTAAAAGAGAATAGAGTACTCGTGTTCATTGACCTTGAGGGAACACAGTACAGTCACGAGATGATTGAAATTGGCGCTTATGTCGCCATTTTAAAAGACGATTTAACAATCAAGAAGTTCCTCAAAGGATATAGCACATACGTAAAAGCCAGGAATCCAATCGGCCATATCGTAACGAAGCTGACCGGAATTACCCAGAAGACGTTGGATGAAAAGGGCAAACCATTCCCGGAAGTGTTCAAGAAATTCAGAGGTTATGTCGGTAAGTACTGGAATAAATGCAAATTCGTTACTTTCGGAAACCACGACTTACGCATTATAAACATGTCGGTTGAACACAGCCCTAAAGATCAGGAATTATCCGAATTGGCACATACCGTTAACAAGAACTATTTTGATATGTCAGTCTTCCTTGGACAGTACATTCAGGACCAGAACGGTAACCCATTGTCATTATCCAACTATTTAAAAACATTTAATGTTCAGTTCGAAGGCGTTGCACACACCGCTCTAGCGGATGCCTACAACTTGATGATGCTTTATAAAGCATTGCTTGAGAACCCAGAGATTGTCGAAAGGGAATACAAGAAGGCTTTGACACACGTTCACCACATGCCAAAACCGGTCCAGCTCGTTATCGATAAACTCAACAGAGGCGAAACAGTTAATCCTGAAGATTACGACGAGGCAATCAGGGAGGCCGTTAAATAATGGCTTTCAAATACCCTAGCGGAATCAAGATGGATATTCCTGAAACTCCTGCAAAGAAAAAAGAAAATAAACACATAGAGAGTGCCGCTAACCGCGGTATGGGTTTTGAGACCGATATCAACGACACAAACTCTTATTACTTAGAAAAAGGATTGGCGCTTATTTATAAGAGACCAACGCCAATCAATATCGTCAAAGTCGATTACACCAAAGGTGCGAAAATCACCCAGGCTTATTTCGAGGCGCAGTCCACAACTGACTATAACGGAGTGTACAAAGGCCACTATATTGACTTCGAAGCCAAATCGACGAAATCCGCGACATCATTCCCATTGTCCAACATCGCACCACAGCAGGTTGCGCATCTAAGAAACGTAAAGAAACAAGGAGGCATCGCTTTCTTCTTGATCAATTGCTATGCGATAGGCGAAGTGTATTTGTTGGATGCCGAATTCGTGTGCGACTTCTATGAGAACAAGCCTCGCAAATCCATCCCTATCTCCGTGATAAAAGAAAAAGGCCATCTCGTTAAAGAGGCCTTTAGACCTAGATTTGATTATTTGCCTTTAATCGATGAAGTCTTCTTGAAATAAGAACAGTATTCCTTAAGCTCACAGACATCGCACTGTGGGCTTTTTGCATGGCAGATTTTTCTTCCGAAGTGAATAAGCTGGTGATGTAGTTGACCCCACTTTTCCTTAGGGAATGTCTTTTGGAGTTTAAGTTGAAGATCATAAGGGTCCATTGATGGTTTGGAATAGCCAAGCCTATCAGAGACTCTATGCACGTGCGTGTCCACAGGCATTGCCTGCACGCCCGCTATTTCTAAAAGGAATACGCCCGCAGTCTTTGTGCCCACGCCGCTTAAAGAAGTCAAATCCTTTAGATTTTCAGGTACAACACCGTTAAACCTAGTAACGATATCGCTGGCAAGAGATATGATGTTCTTAGCCTTATTCTTATACAGCCCCAAGGATTGGATGATTACCTCAACATCCCTTTGTTCAGCGTTCGCTAAATCGAAAGGCGTTGGATACTTGCTAAACAAGGAGGGAGTAACTCTATTTACCGACTTGTCGGTAGTCTGTGCGCTTAAAGAGATGGCGACAAGGCATTCAAAAGGATTGGAGAAGGTAAGTTCACAACCAACTCCGGGAAACTCTTTCTCTAAAAAGGCGATTACCGCACTGCTCTTATTCGTCAACATTCCAAAGGTTCTTTGCAATCTCGATTGTCTTTTCGATATCGGAGTCCCAGGAATCGCTAACTCCTGAAGCCCCTTCTTTGATGATGTCTTGCTCTCTTCTATGATTGCGCAAGATTTTATCAACCGCTCTGATTGTTGTCTTACCCTGCTGTTTCGCATCCATCAAAGCATCTTTGATTTCGTCGTCCGTGAAGTCAGCGGCAATCCATTCCTTGATAGAATCCTTCTCCAAAGGAGAAAGCGTCTTATCCATCTTCTCTTCAAAGAATTTCAAAAGAGAAGAACGTCTCTCTTCTAACTGCTTATTCATCGCAACGTCTTGCTCTAAGTTGAATTGTTTTGTGAATTCAGCCTGCACCTGTGTCTTAACGTTGTCGATTGACCAGTAGCTCTCTGCACCCATGCTCTCTAAAGTGATGAGGTTGCGACCATATAGTCCTGCCATGATCTTATCGATTTCCGATGCCGACAAAGACATCTTCATGGCAAGGTCCTGAGATGTGAAGAAAGTATTACCTTGCTCAAGCAATCTATCGATTACCAAAATAACTACCAGCTCATTTTCGCTGAGCCCTAATTTCTTATAGCAATCAAGGATTGTTCCACGGAAACTAACCGCAGAGAATATTGTGTTATTTGCCATATCTATCAACCCATCCCTTTCTTCTTTCTTCGTTAATCTTATCCGGGTTTAACTCATCGAGTAAACCTCTGTTTCTAATGCACGCTTCTTTAGTGTCATCATCAAGTTCAAAACCTAATGTTTCAGCAAATCTTTCAGCTCTAATGATTCTCAATGGGTCTTCCATGATCCTTTTGTCAGGATCTCCAATGAATCTAATAACGCCAGCGTTCAAGTCATCGATTCCAGTTCCGAAATCATGCACTTGATAAGCCTCATCCATATAAAGGGCATTGATTGTAAAATCCCTTCTCACATAATCTTCTTCAATACTCTTTACGAACTTGATGAAACCCGGGTGTCTACGATCGTTGTATTCACCTTCAACTCTTAGAGTGGTGATATCGACTTTGATGCCGGCAACCTTCACCCTAATTGAACCGAATTTTGCGAATTGGTATTCAGCATTAGGGAGGAATTCCTTTTCCTGTTCTGGCGTTGCATCGGTAACGAAGTCTCTATCTTCATAATCTCTTCCAAGCAAAAAATCCCTAGTGGTACCGCCTACCATATATAGTCTGTAACCATTTTGGTTGAAAAGAATCTTTAAGATTTCAAAAGCTTCATCACGCATATTATGTATATTAGCACATGCGCAAAGAAAAACCTCGCATAAGCGAGGCTGTTCTGCAATTTTTTGGAAAACTTAGTTAAGTTTTGCCTTTAAAGTCTTTGAAACCTTGAAGCTGATTGTGTTGCTTGCTGGGATTTCGATCTTTTCCTGGTTGGATGGGTTTGTGCCGATTCTTGTAGCACGTTCCTTCTTCTCAAAGATTCCGAATCCAGAGATCTTTACTGTCTCGCCTGAAGCGACCTTTGCTGCGATGACTTCGAATGTTGCATCAACGATTGCTTCTGCGTCTTTTTTGTTAACTTCTGTTAAGGCTGAAACCTTTTCGATTAATTCTGCTTTATTCATGGTTATTTCCTCCGATTGATAAAATTAGAGCGTGAGAAGATTATCACTCAACACCCTTCCATTCAAGCACTTTTTAATACAATTTTTACGATAAAAAATACCGATTAAATCAAAACTTTTTTATTTTCTGACTCTATAGACAATTTGGATTGGAGTGCCCGAGAAATCAAACGATTCTCTGATTCTGTTTTCTAAGTAGCGAGTGTACGAGAAATGTGCCGTATTTGGGTCGTTGCAGAAGAAGACAAATGTAGGTGGCATAACGTTTACTTGGTTAGCGAAAATGATCTTTAATCTGCCGTGGTTGAAGTTTGGAGTTGGGTTCATATCCTGAGCATCCGCGACAATTCTATTAAGGATTGGAGTTGGGATTCTTCTGTGATATGCCTCATGCGCCGCTTTGATTGCTGGGAGTATTTGATTAACCCCTTCGCCTGTTGCAGCAGAGATATAGAAAATAGGTGCATAGTCCAAGAACTTGAATTCTTTTCTTATTTTTTCGGTGAACTCATTCTTTGAGAGTTCTCCGCCTTTTCCCAAATCCCATTTGTTAACGAGGATGATGATGGCTTTGTTTCTCTCCATAGCGTATCCAACAACATGCTTATCCTGTTCAAGGATACCTAATGAAGCGTCAATTAAGAGCAAACAGACTTCCGATCTTTCGATGGCGGACATTGCTCTCAAAGCAGCGTATTTATCGACGGCTTCATAAATCTTGCCTCTCTTAACGAGACCTGCGGTATCAATAACTACGTACGTCTGACCATCTTTCTCGAACTTTGAGTCGATAGAATCTCTAGTTGTACCGGCAATATCCGAAACAATTGTACGGGTGTTACCGAGTAATCTATTGGTCAATGAGGACTTTCCAACGTTTGGTCTTCCGATTAATGCAAAAGGAATCGCCTCACCATAAGTGACGGTTTCTTTCTCCGGAAGGTTCTTAACGATTTCATCGAGCAAATCACCGATGCCAATGCCGTGTGCGCCAGAAACGACCATAGGTTCTCCAAAACCAAGTTTGAAGAATTCTGATGTGTTTGCGTATTCCTGGATTGAGTCAATCTTATTTGCGACAAGAATAACTTTCTTGCTGCACTTGTGAAGAAGTTTGGCGATGTATCTATCGTTGGACGTGACTCCTAATTTTGAATCTACGAGGAAAACGATGACATCAGCCTCATCGATAGCGATTTCGACCTGAGTTCTGATTTCCTGCTGGAATGGCACATTCTGAACCTGGATACCTCCGGTATCAATGATTGTGAATTCCTTTGTTAACCAGGTAGCCTTTCCATACAAACGGTCTCTGGTGATACCTGGAGTTTCTTCGACGATCGATCTTCTCTCGCCGATGAATCTATTGAATACTGTTGATTTGCCCGCTGAAGGTGAACCAACTAATGCAACTGTTCCTAATTCCATTATGCCCCTACCCCCGTTTTGTCTTTGACGATAGCTAAGATAGCATCCACAACTTGCTGAATATTCATAGTGGATGTGTCTAACTGAACTGAGTCATCTGCTGGCTTAAGTGGAGCAAATGCTCTGTGTGAATCGATATAGTCGCGTTTCTTAACGTCTTCGATGACATCTTCCATTGTGGTTGGTATTCCTTTGGAAAGATTCTCATCATATCTTCTCTGCGCTCTGCATTCGACCGAAGCGATTTGGAAGATCTTAACCTGAGCGTTTGGCAAAACATATGTGCCAATATCTCTTCCGTCCATAACAACGCATTTTGAATTGGACATCGCTCTTTGCATATCGACTAAAGCGAGTCTTACCGGCTTCATGGCGGCGATATAGCTGACCTTGCTTGAAACCATAGGCGTTCTAATGACCTTTGAAACGTCCTCGCCATTACAGAGAACTGTTCCATCTTCCAAAAGGTCAATAGTCATTCCAGGAAGAACCGTTACTGATTCTTCTTCGTTTTCTGGGTTTAAACCAGCCTTGATCACTGCATATGTAACTGCGCGGTACATTGCACCTGTGTCGATATATGTGTAGTTGAGAGCCTTAGCTACCAACTTAGCAACAGTTGATTTACCTGCCGCTGCAGGTCCATCGATTGCGATTGAGATTACTTTTTCGTTCATAACTAAGCTCCTTTCACTAGTACAAAATAAGCCACGACGAATAATACTAGAAGTATTACCGCAACGCTATACTTAATTATTCTTTTTGTTCTTATTTTCTTTAGATATGCGCCGTAGAGAACATTTCTCTTTGGTTTTGATGTACCAACAGCCAAGGATTGTGCCGATGTGGCATTCATCATCGCTTCCTCATCTCCCGGAGTTGTCATTCTCTCGTTCTTTGAGTTGTGAGGCGGAAATTTATGGTCAGGGAGCTTCTTAATTGACTCTCTGTATTTTCTCCACTTCTCTGTTCTTGTCTGTTCCATACAATAAATATTCTACATTGAAAAGGTTTCTTTAGAAACAACGGAATAAAACTATAAAGATTAGTTATGACTAACTACGTATGTATTCTATAATCGATAGTAAGTTCGGAGGAATTACAAATGGCAAGAAAAGTTAAAGTTAATGCTGATGCATGCATCGGATGCGGCGCTTGTGCTGCTGTCTATGCAGATGTCTTCACAATCAACGATGAAGGCAAGTCAGAAGTCGTTGCTCAGCCAGCTGAAGATGCAGTTGATGAAGTCATCGCTACATGCCCAGTTGCTGCTATCGAAGAGGAATAATCTCCGCGCAGACTAATAAAAACAGCCCACCTTATTGGCGGGCTTTTTTATTGCTCTCATGCAGTGATAATTGTTGGTTATCCAATAATTATGCGAGGCAAAAACTGATAAGTTTGCGTTTTCCTTATATACATTATTGACAATTTGGCGGTTATTGCACGGAAACACCTTTTTAAAAGAAGTCCGATAGATATAATGGAGAAAACAAATTCATTAAGTGGATAAAGGAGCCACTACTATTATGAAAGCAAAAAGAAAACTTTTAGTAGCAGCATTTGGTATTTTGGCATTAACGGCCTGTGGAGGTGGAAACAAACCAACACCAAGCACCAGTTCTAACGGCCCTGTGAGACCAGATCTTCCAGAGATGGATGCAGAAACCGCTGCAGTCTATGCAGAACAACTCGAAATCAGAGATGCAGACGCAATCAGAGGAAACATTTATCTTCCAACTTCTTTAGACGGAGCTGAAATTACTTGGTACAGCAGCGATACAAACACTATCACCGATGAAGAAGAAAACGGAATGGCACCTGGTGTAGTCACACGTTGGGCAAACGACGCAGATGTTAAACTCACTGCAACAGTTGTTAAAGACGGCCAGTACTGCATGATTGAAAAGTCAGTTAAAGTCTTAGCAGATTGCGGAGTCCCTGAAGATGATGATTACGTAGGCTATCTCATGGTTACATTCACGGGCGAAGGTTCTGCTAACGGCGAACAGGTTTATATGTCTCTTGCTGATGAGGGAAAAGGATTCAACTTCACACCTCTCAACAACAACAACGCTGTTCTTAAATCCACCGCAAGCGAAATGGGCGTTCGTGACCCATTCGTATATCGTTCACCTGAAGGTGACAGATTCTTCATCATCGCAACAGACTTGAAGATCAACAACAGAAAGAACCCAGATGGTTCAAATGGCGGTTGGGCTAACACATCACACGGATACACATTCCCAACAGTTAATGGAACTCACACTTTAATCCTTTGGGAGACAACAGACTTATCAGACTGGGGCGAACCAAGCTATATCCCAGTTGCTGATGGTATCCTTGCGGAAGCTGCAGGTTTGGATGGAGACTTATATCCAAACGGTGGCGCAGGCATGGCATGGGCACCTGAAATGACATATGACTTCGAAACCGGTCAGTACGTCATCTTCTGGTCAAGCGCATATATCGACGACTTAACGAAGAAGGACAACGATAAGATCAAAGTCAAAGGTGACGCGGTATATCGTGCAACCACACGTGACTTCAAACATTTCGGTACACCAAGACTCTTCGTCGACAACCAATTGAACAAAGACGGTTCAGCAAGAAACATCATCGATGCTACTTGTAGAAAGGTCGGCGATTGGTATTACTCAATCACAAAAGACGGCGACAACCCTGATAAAGAAGGCGGAATCCTGATCCAGAGAAGCGAAAACATCCTTGACGTAGATGCTTGGGAAAAGGTTTGCGACTTAGATGAACTCGGATTAACCGCAAGCGTCGCTCTTAACAACACACAGTTAGAAGGACCAGAGCTCTTCCCATTCAACAAATGCGACTGGGAAGATCCAGAAACACCAGAATGGTGCGTCATGGCAGATGCTTATAACACCGGCAGAGGTTATCTCCCATTCTCTACAACGGACATTGAAGACTTCGACAATTCAAACGGTTCATGGAAGACGTATTCTAACTATAGCTGGGGCAATGGCGGAAAACGTCACGGTTCAGTCCTCCAGCTCACATATGATGAACTCGAGACAATCAAGAGTTCAGAAATCTACGGATTCTAATAATCAATAGACATAACAAAAAGGTCATCGAATAATCGGTGACCTTATTTGCTGCTTATTTCTCGTATCTAAGCAACTTGTGAATCGAACGATAAACAACGAATGTTACCGCGATAACCACTGCATCTTTGATAGCGTTCAATGGCACAACCGCAAGAAGTCCATATCCCCACTTCCAATCTGGAACAAGGGTGAGGATAGCAGGATTCGCAGCCTGACACATTCCTTTGATTGCGGCTTCTGGAAGACCCATGACGGTCATGTAGAAAGGAAGCATTACATAAACGTTCAATACGGTAGCAACCACAATCTGTAACGCTGTAGAAACAGCTAAACCAATGGCAACACCTTTAAGGTTTCTAATACGCTTATAGATGATTGTTGCTGGGACGATGAATGCGACAGAGAAAACAAAGTCCGCAAACTCACCAACACAAAGTGTTGATGTCATTGGCAATTTGATGAGTGTCTTGACGAGAATAATGATTACAGCGGTTAGCGGGCCATAAGCGAATCCAGCGACAAATACCGGAATCTCGTCAAAGTGAAGAGAGAGGAATGATGGTAAGAATGGCAATTTAACCTGGAAGATTGGGACAACGTAAAGGATTGTCGAAATCGCACCGAAGATTGCAGTTCTTGCAATGATTCTTGTCCAGTTCTTCTTTCCTCCTGGGAAGAACTTGCCGTAAAGCTTAACTGAGACGACAGATAAGACCGCTACAGCGACAAGCATGATAATGTTGGTAATGTCCATAAATAAAACCCCCGAACAGAACATGCTACAGGGGTTAGATATCCAAAAAGGAATCCGCTTCTAACATCCGGACTTTCCGTTGGCGCTGGAATTACACCAGACTCATGCTCACTTATGAGCTCGCGGGCTATACCGCCAGTCGACGAAACAATCGTCACCCTGAAGCAATTGATATTTTACACTTTGTTTTTTAATTGGCAAGATTACGCTTGAGCAACAGGCTTATCTTCTTCTAGTGATTCGTTTAATCTATCGAATCTCATTGCATTCAAGAAAGATAATGCCGGAACTATAACTGCGTTTGGTACCGGGGTTCTCATATCTTTTTGGAAGAATGTGTACTCAACATTTGTTGCGTTCTCATACTTCTTAAGAAGTAGTTCTGGTGTAACAGGATAATGAAGCATCAATGCCTGTTCATCGGTATGGATCTCATCTAAAACAAGGAGCGATAAGACAAAGAAGTAATCCACAATCCTTGTTGCCTCAATATAGTCATAGCCTTCGCCTAGGACAGATAACATGGCCTTGCAAAGTCTTCCATGAGCAACATCAAAATCTCTATCGCTCTTAGAATTATGGGCCATATCAATCGTTCCTTCTTTGACAACTGAAACCAAATCGGCAAACGTCTTACCTGAAGGAATCTTTTCTACATCAAGCGCCTCTTTCATAGCGCGTTTTATTAATGCATCTTTTGTTTTGGATTCAGCGGCAGTAATTCCAATTCCTTTTTTAAAGGAATCAATATAAGAACGCGTTGATGGTTTTAGATAATGAAGTTCCTTTACGGATTCCTGTACATAGGTTAGCTGATGCGACGCTTCCATGTCCCTTCCTAGTTCCAAAATTTCCTTGTAGAAGTCGACGACATGGTTGTTCCACTTCATCTTCTTTCTGTCTTTTGCGGTAAAGTCTTCCCTTTCCATCAACTCTTCAGGGAAAACAGCGAAGTTACCTGTAACGTATTTGCCATCGATTGAAAGCGTGTACTCCACACTCTTAACGCCAACCACGTGGTTATCGGACGGAACATCCTTAAAGATGGCGGTATACTCCTTTGTTATTTTTTCGAACTTGTCCAAAGCCTCTTGCGATAGTTTGTAGGAGTAACCACTCGGTCTTTCATCAACCGTTGCGAATGATGTTGTTCTAATTGTGTAATAGCCGCTTTTCCAAACGGAAAACACCATATTGGAATCCTTGTCTGAATTCTTGCCTGGTTGTGATATTTGGATTGAGAATAATTCTAAGTCTTTGAAACTGTTCATAATTTTTTCAACCTCTCAATAAATGCGTCACGTTCTTCCTCGTTGTTGAATGAGAAGACAACGTTGTTCTTGTGTATGTGGACATATTCGGCGCCAAATAGCTCTTTTAGGACCTCATCAACAGGCTTCTCGAGCGCTGATGGGTTCTCTTGAAGTTTTTTCACCAGAGCCTCAGTTTCGCGAACCGATAACTTTTCATCTTTGATGAGTGAAACGGCAAGGAACTGACTCTTCTCATCGAGTGGTTCTACAGCTCTTGCGTGTCCATAACTAATCTCCCCTCTAGAAACCATCTGTATGATAGATGATGGAAGTTTAAGTATTCTCATCGTGTTTGTTACTTGTGATCTTGATTGATGAGAAATGGTCGCTATGTCCGCTTGAGGATATGAGTGATCTTCAAATAGCGCTTTGAAAACATAGGCAAGCTCGACTATGTTAGATTCCTTCTGATCGCGAATATCAGCAAGAATCATGAGCAAGGCCTGTTCATCATCGACATCGATTACCCAAGCCGGGACGTCCCAGTATTTTAATCGTTTTGCTGCGTACAAACGCTTTCTACCGCAAACTAACTCATATCTATTTGCCGTTTTCCTCAGTACTAATGGCGCGAATGTTCCTTTGTTGGAAACGGCTTCCGCAAAGTTTTCGACAACCTCAGTAGAAACATCTGCGTCCCTTACGAATCTGTTATCATCAATTAATGACAAAGAGACCCTAATTGAAGGGTGCTTGGAACATTCTTTTTCGAAATCGTTTATAACGCCAATCTTTGTGTAGCGTTTAAAAATCTCACTGCAGTTTGAAGGTAGTTTGGTTCTGGCCATGGAGATATTGTAAATTAAAGATGATGCTTTTGCATCTCTCCCCATGTTCTTGGGTACTTTTTATTTGTTTCTTTAACCTTTTTAATGATGATGTTGGATCTGGTTCCGACATCATTTGGGAGTGTCTCTGTGTTCATTGAAATAACTTTGCAATCAAGTTTACGGAAGGCTTCTTTTGCTTCTTTGATTTCCTCTTCCGCTTTTGAACCTTTCATAGAAAGGAATGTTCCGTTAACTTTGAGAAGAGGCATTGCGAGTTCGAGAAGAAGATACAAAGGGGCGACTGCACGAGCACTAACAAGATCGAACTTGCCTCTCATGCCTAGTTCCTCTGCTCTGCCGCTAATGACTGTTACATTAGTTAAGCCGAGTTCTTTTGCGGCTTCTCTCAAAAACGTGCACTTTTTATTTGTTGAATCAACAAGGGTCATATTCCAAGTTGGCATAGCAATTGCAAACACCAAGCCAGGGAATCCGGCACCACTGCCCAAATCGCACGCGTCGATATTTTCGAGTTTGACTGATTTGAATGGGAGGAGGCAATCATAGAAATGTTTTTCAACCACTTCACTCTCTTCTGTAATCGCAGTCAAATTGAATTTCTCATTCCACTCACGAAGTAAAACGGCATATTTCTTAAATGCCTCAATCTGCGAATCAGATAAAGGGAGGAATGATGAAGTTAGTTCTTTGAGTTCTTCGTAATTCATATATGACCCATCTTTCTTAATGTTAATGCGAGAATGGTTATATCGGAAGGGTCAATGCCAGAAATACGGCTTGCCTGTCCAATGGTCCTTGGTTTAACTGCTGCTAGTTTCTCTCTAGCCTCTAATGCCATACCGTTGATATTTGAATAATCCATATCTTCTGGAATAGCGATTTTCTCAAGCTTAAGCATTGATTTAGCATTTTCTGCCTCGCGCTTAATGTATCCTTCATATTTAATCTTGGTCTCAAGAGCCAAAATCGAATCATCGTTCAGATGGTATTCCTGGAGTTCTGGCATGAATGGGTATATGCCTTTGTAAGTCAAATGAGGTCTCTTTAAGAGTTCCAAACCTCTATGTCCGATTGCGATATCGTCATAGTTGTGCTCCTGCAAATACTTAGCAACACCCTCTTTGTCAGAAACTATATTGTCTTTCATAACATTGATGACAGTTGCAATCTCTTCGTGTTTCTTCAAGTATTCAGAATATCTATCTTCCGAAATCATTCCGATTCTATGAGCGTGCTCAGTCAATCTGATATCTGCGTTGTCATGTCTTAAAAGAAGGCGGTATTCCGCTCTTGAAGACATCAAACGATATGGTTCTTCCGTACCTTTGGTAACAAGGTCATCAATCATGACACCGATATAGGCTTCATCACGTCTCAAGATGAAAGGTTCTTCTCCTTTAATCCAAAGGGCAGCATTGATACCAGCCATAATTCCAAGTCCGCCAGCCTCTTCATAGCCGGATGTACCAAGAATTTGGCCCGCTCCATATAATCCTTTGTATTTCCTGATGTTTAAAGTTGCATCAAACTGCAAAGGCCTTACTGCATCGTATTCAATCTGATATGCGTATTTTAAAATCTCCGCATGTTCAAGGCCTGGAAGGGAATGAACAAGTTGATCCTGGATGTCATGTGGCATGCCGGTTGAGAAACCCTGAATGTAGATGGATTCTCCGTCTTCGTACTCAGGCTCCAAGAATAACTGATGTCTTTCTTTATCCGCAAAGCGGACAACCTTGGATTCAATTGAAGGACAATATCTTGGTCCAGCGCCGGTTATGATACCGTTAAACACTGCAGATTTATCCAAGTTCTCTCTAATGATTCTGAGTGTCTCAGGAGTTGTATATATAAGCCAACAAGGAAGTTGTTCCTCGATGGTTCTGCAATTGTGGTTTGTGAAAGAGAAATTGAGTTCTCCAGCCATCCCATATTCGATTTCAGCGTTGGAGAAATCGATAGTGCTCTTCTTAACTCTTTGAGGAGTTCCTGTCTTCAAACGGAAAATATCAATCCCCATCTGCTTCAAACACTCTGAGAGTCCGATAGATGGCTTCTCTCCGTCAGGTCCACCTTTGTATGACGAAAGGCCGGAAATAATGTTTGAGTCCATATAAGTGCCAGTTGTGATAATTACTGCCTTAGCGGTAATCTCCTCGCCGGTTTCTGTTACAACTCCATATACTGTATCTTCGGTATAAAGCAGTGACTTAACCTCACATTCCTTAATTGTGAGATTTGGAACTTGATCCAAAAGGTCCTGCATATGTGCAGGGTAGCCAGCCTTATCAACCTGCGCTCTCAAACACTGGACACCAGGTCCTTTGCTTGTATTGAGCATCTTGATTTGAAGAGGGTTATAATCAGCTGCAACGCCCATTAATCCGCCCAATGCATCAATCTCTCTGACAACGATTCCTTTTGCGGAACCACCGATATGAGGATTGCATGGGGTGTTGGCAATCATCTTCTTGTTGAGGGTGCACAAAAGAGTACGCATGCCGAGTTTAGCAGCTGCGTGGCAGGCTTCTACACCTGCGTGTCCACCACCTACAACAATTACGTCAAAGTCCATCGTTTATCCTACCGAACCCGACATATCGAGTTTAATGAGCTGATTAAGTTCAACCGCGTATTCCATAGGAAGTTCGCGTGAGAATGGCTCGATGAAACCCATGATGATCATCTGGGTAGCATCTTCTTCAGAGATGCCTCTAGACATCAAATAGAAAAGCTGTTCTTCGCTGATCTTTGAGACAGTGGCTTCATGCTCGATAAATGAGTTTCCATTTTTGATTTCGCTTGTTGGAATTGTATCTGATTTGGAAATGTCGTCTAAGATTAGAGTGTCACACTCAACGTGTGAATGTGCATTATCTGCAGTAGGTTCCATACGGACTGTACCACGATAATTGACTACACCGCCATTCTTGCAAATTGATTTTGAGATGATTGTTGAAGATGTATCTTTGCCCTGGTGAATCATTCTTGCGCCATTGTCCTGGAACTGATTCTTTCCACCAACAGCGATTGAAATAACAGAGCCTTTAGCTCTATCGCCATGCAATATGCATGCTGGGTATTTCATATTTCTATATGAACCGATGTTTCCATCAACCCATTCCATAAGGCCGTTTTCTTCGACCAACGCTCTCTGCGTAACCATGTTAACAATGTTGGTTGACCAGTTCTGAACTGTTGTATAACGGCATCTAGCATCTTTGAGAACTATTATTTCAACTACAGCTGCATGCAATGACTCTTTGGAATAAATAGGGGCTGTACATCCTTCGACATAGTTAATATCAGCTCCTTCATCAACGATGATGAGCGTGCGTTCAAACTGTCCAGACTTTTCGTTATTGATACGGAAGTAAGACTGAAGAGGTTTTTCGAGGTGGACGCCCTTTGGAACATATATGAAAGAACCACCACTCCAAACGGCACCGTTCAAAGCTGCAAACTTGTTGTCATAATATGGAACAACTTTTCCGAAATATTCTTTGAATATATCAGGGAATAGCTTAAGGCCCATATCAGTAGAAAGGAATATAACACCCTTCTCTTCAACTTCCTCAAGCATGTTGTGATAAACAACTTCTGATTCGTACTGTGTTGTAACGCCCGCCAAATATTTCTGCTCAGCCTCAGGGATGCCTAGCTTATCGAAAGTCTCTTTGACTGCGCTTGGGACTTCTTCCCAATCCTGTCTTTCTGAAATATCGTAACGTGTGAAATATGTAAATGACTGATAGTCCAAGAAAGATAAATCTGGACCATAAGGTGGGTTTGGCATCTTTGCGAATGCCTGATATGCCTTAAGTCTGTATTCAAGCATCCACTCAGGCTCTCCTTTTGCCTGTGAGATTGCTTTGACTACTTCCTCGTTGATGCCTTTGCCCGTAGTGAAAACGGCCTTTGCATCAGTCTTAAAGTCATATTTGTATTGCTCGTCAAGGAAGTCGGTGTCTGCCATATTACTTACCCTCTTTCTCGATGAGTTCTTTCATGGCATCCCATCCCATTGTTGCGCAATGGATGCGAGCTGCCTGTTTTCCTGTGTTAATGAAGACGATTGCCTCATCCAAAACAGAATCATCGTAATCCTTTAATTGGATCATGTTTTTATATTGTTCGATTGTGTAAACGGCAGAATCAAAAGATTCGCCGATAACTCTATCACAAAGAATATCGGTTGAAGCGCTAGAAATGGTACACGCGATACCATCCCACAAAGCGTCAACTACTTTGCCGTTTTCGCATTTGATATAAACATCAAAGTTATCAATGCAGTTAGTGCTGTCTGTGTGAATTGAGACATATCCGTCTCCAGATGGAACGGTTTTATGTCTTGGATTGGAATAATGGTCCATGATGATTTCACGCATCATCATTGGAGTTAGTTCAAATGAAGTAGGCATCTAAGAACTCCTTTCCGTGTTTGACGGCATCAACAAGCGCATCAACATCTTCTTTTGTAGTGTAGAAATAGAAGCTAGCTCTAACGGTTGCAACAACGCCAAGATAATCATTGAGAATCTTTGCGCAGTGCTGACCTGAACGGCATGCAATTCCTTTTGAGTTGAGGAATGTTGCGGCGTCCTGAGCAAATACATCATTAATGTTAAAAGTAACGATGGCAGCTTCAGAATTTGGGTTATAGATTGTGCAGTTTCCAGTTTTAAGTAGCTGTTCTACCGCATATTTCTTTAGTTCTTCTTCGTAGTGGTTGATGTTCTCCATACCAATAGAAGAGATGTAATCGATGGCAGCCTTAAGGCCAAGAATGCCTTCGATGTTTTGTGTTCCAGCCTCAAATCTAAGAGGTGGATTAAGATATCCGACATCACCGCACATATCAAACTTGGAGTTCATGCCTCCGCCCGTCATGAATGGATCGGTTAATTTAAGCAAGTCAAATTTTCCGTAGAGGACTCCGATTCCTGTTGGTCCGCAGAGTTTGTGTCCTGAGAATGCGAGGAAGTCGACATCAAGATCCTGAACATCTGTAGGAAGATGAGGAACTGATTGAGCACCGTCACACGCAATTATCGCACCATACTCATGAGCCACTTTTGCTAACTCCTTGATTGGGGCGATATAGCCCAATACATTTGTTACATGAGCAACTGCAACAATTTTAGTTTTCTTTGAAATAACCTTTTTGAGGTTATCAACCGTAAGTCTTCCATCTTCGTTTAGAGGAATATATGAGATTTTGCAGCCAACTGTTTCCGCCACTTTGAACCATGGAAGAACGTTTGATGCATGTTCTGCTTCGGTGAGAAGAATCTCATCATCTTTCGTCAAATATTTAGCTGCATATCCATACGCGATTAAATTAAGGCTTCCTGTTGTGCCGGAAGTGAACACGATTTCCGCTGAGTTCTTTGCGTTGATGAACTTCTGAATTGTTTCTCTGGTTTCCTGGATTTTCATGTCCATGTTGTAGCAAAGATCATAGTCACCACGATGGGAGTTGCTGGTCTCGTGTGTATAGTAGCTTTCAACCGCCTTCAATACACAATCTGGCTTGAAAGTAGTTGAGGCGTTATCCAACCAAACCAAAGGCTTGCCCTGCATCTCGATGGAATTTCTATACATTGGGAAGTCTTTTCTAAGTGTCTTTGGGTCAAACATTTAGATACCTCCTTCAATAGCTCTATCGATAATGCGAAGTGTCTCTTCGTCGCTGAAATATTCTTCGATTGGTTTCAAGTACCCTAATGAGATAATGCGTTTTGCATCTTCTTCAGAGATACCACGAGACTCCAAATAGAAGAGGTGTTGCTCGTTCAATCTGCCAACGATTGCAGCGTGTGAAGCTGAGACGTCATTTTCGTCAATCTTAAGGATAGGAAGAGCCTTACCATCGCTTGTGTCATCAAACACGATAATCTTGGCTTCCTGTCTTGTGTTTGTCTTTTTGGAACCTTGCTTTATGTGGCTTGTTCCAGTGAATGTGAGTTTGCCAGAATCTCTTGCGATTCCGTAGTTTGACATGAGTGCAAAAGTCTCTGCATCTTCGTGGAAAACAGAGGTCTCAAACACCTTTTTTGAATCTCCTCCAGTCAAGGATGCTAAGTGCCAATTGCATGTAGCTCCCCTGCCATTGAGGTTAACATTTATTATGAATTTGCCGTTTCTATTGGAAAAATCAGCCAATGCACCTTCAAAATTACCATTTTCATCGACGTCGACATCAATCTTTCCGTCGAGGTCATTCACGAAACAAGCAATGTTTATCTTTAATGTTTCGCCTGAGGCAACATGAAAATGAGCACCACTAGGAATTTCATCCACGTAGAGTACGGTCTTCTCGTTTTCACGTACCTTATTTCTTATCATTGATCTTAACCTTTGTTCCGCAAGCGCCGATGGAAACTGTATTCATTGAACCATCGACTTCTTTCTCGACATTGATGCCGAGTTCACGCTTAATCCACTCGTAACCTTCTTTGTCAATTCTTTCAACCAATTCAGGTCCGCCTTCAACAGCAATACGTCCGTTAACAAGGACTGCTGCTCTAGTTGGATTAATCATGTTATATAAACGTGCATAGTGAGAAATGACGAGGAATCCTGCACCTCTCTCCTGCTGTTTCTTGATTTCATCTGCCACTGTAACCATTGCATCGACATCAAGACCGGAATCGATTTCGTCGAGCATAGCAAATTTTGGGGCGAGCAATTTCATCTGGAGGATTTCATTTCTCTTTTTTTCGCCACCCGAGAATCCTTCATTGAGGTTTCTCTTAGACATTTCGAAAGGAATTCCGAGTGCGCCATATGCGTCCTGGAGAGCTTTATAGAACTGGAAAAGAGTTAATGGCTTTTCTCTATGAGCATTCATTGATGCTTTGAGGAAGTCCGCAGAATTGAGACCAGGAATCTCTGCAGGATACTGCATCGCAAGGAATAAACCTGCCTTGCTTCTCAAATCTGGTGTTAATGCCAAAATATCAGTTCCATCAATATAGATTTCACCTTCTGTGACTTCAAATGCTGGGTTTCCCATGATTGCTGCGAGCAATGTGGACTTACCATGGCCATTAGGGCCTAATAACGCCAAGGTTTCTCCTTCATTGAGTGTGAGGTTCACTCCCTTTAGGATTTCCTTCCCTTTAACGGATGCATGCAAATTCTTAATTACTAAAGTAGACATATATCCTCCTCCGAATCGGGAGATATTGTAAATTAATGGCTAAAAGTGTTCAAACGATATGATAAAAGAGATTAAAAATGCGATATTTTCTCATGTTTCTAAAAACCTTGATTTTTGGTACTTGCACTAATTCTCTTAAGAGAATATGATTACACCGCAACGTTTTCGTGCAAGGAGGAACGAGTCCACACACTATGAAAAAGAAAAAATGTGCTCTCGGACTAGTCGCTTTATTAGCTACAACCGCTGGTTTAGCTGCTTGTGACTGGCCAACCAAAGCAAATAACGGCTACATTTTAACCTATACAGACGCAACAGGCGCACGTGTTGGTTACACTGCAGAAGAGTTATTCGGCTCATATCGCCAGTCATCAGGCTCATTAAGCACTGAGTTCGACAAAGTTTACGAAGTTCTGGTTCGTAAATATTATGATGAAGTCAAGACATCCACAAAGGCAGATCTTGACGTTGAGGCAAGACAGAAAGTTTTGTCCGATAAACAGAAAGCAACAACAAACGCAAACAACAATGGCACTTCATTCGAGGAAGAATTTGAGAAGATCCTCAGCAATGCAGGTGTAGATAATGTTGATGAGTTGTATCAGCACCATCTCTACGATTTAGAAAAGGAAAAATTCCAGTCCGATATGTATCAGACATTCGGCACTCAGAGCACCAAGGTCAACGGCGTTGAGGCTATGAAAGATGGAAAGTACATCGATCCAGTTTCTAGCGAAGAGAAAGAAGCATTCCCAGCTTCAGCAGATTGGGGTGCAGGAAGCAAGGGCTGGTTAGAAGAACAGCTCCCATACCATATCCGTCACGTCTTAGTTAAGTTAGCATCAGGTCAGGCTGGCAACTTCACACAGGACAAGATCGCTGAATCAAGTTCAGTCGACGCTGGTGGTGAAACAACAAAGTTAGCAAACGTCATGTTGTCACTCGCAGGTGGCGTCATCAATGATGAAGGTCTCATCGTCACAAAGACAAACAGATCAACATTCGGTGAAGTCGCTCAGCAGTTCTCAGACGACGGTTCCGCTTCATCCTATGGTGAATACGGCATCATGTCCAAGACAATGGCAGCAGACTTAGTCCACGAATTCAAACTCGGTACATATGTATTCGACACACTCTACAACGCAAGAACACAGACAACCGAATACGGAAAGAGCAACGCTTACGCATTAGCACCTGGCCTTAAGGCTGATGAAACTGCAACAGCTGACGCTTTAGGAACAATCAAGGACGACAACCAGAAGGTCAACACAAAAGACGGCGAAAAGACAGTCTATGACTTCTTCAACGACAAAGGTGTCGGTCAGATCCCATTCGGAGCTGCAGTCGCACTTCTTGACTACGCTAAAGAAACAACAGACGAAAAGGGTAACACTGTTAACGAAGGAAACGAAGCATTCTATCCAAGAAACATTGTTTACAACAAGTACTTCAACAAGCACAACGTCTGCGTCGTCACACCAAACGCAATCGCATCAAACGCAAACAGCGCGCACTGCGATACAACAACAAAAGCAGCAGCAGCTACAGCTTATGCATCATTCAGCACAAACTTCGCTAATGAAGCAGCAAGCGAAAAAGGCGTCTTTGCAGCACAGTTCGCAGCACTCCCTGGCTTCTCAAGAGACACAACAAGTGTCGTCCCAGGAATCGGCAGCAACGTATTAACAGACACTCAGGGCAATATCATCCTTGCAGTTAGAGCAGGAGCTTCCTCATACCAGGGCATCCACTTCATCGTCGTTCAGAGATCAGGTTTATCTCAGTATGGCTTAAAGGAAGATGCTTTAGGCAACATCGTCGAAGCAACAGCTGAAGACAAGGCAGACAAGAAGTCAACAACATTGTCCCAGTACTACACAACATACACCCCATCACAGGACAACTATCCAAAGACCACTGATGGAGTTGAAAAAGCTACTTACATCAACTACAACAAGCAGCAGACCTCAGACTTCAACTCACGCGCTACAACAATCGCTGATGAAGTTAAGGGATTCAACAACAACCTCAACACATACTGGTTCCAGTACCTCGTTGATTCACAGAACATCCAGTTCACCGCAACAGCAGCAGACATCAAGACAGACATCATGACCTACTGCCAGACAAAGCGTGATTCAGCAGCAGCTTCAAAAGTCACAACTTGGGAAGACAACTGGAAAGAATACGCAGAGCAGATTGCTGCTCAGGATGAAGCTCGTTCAATCGGTGCTGATACCGGAACAGGTTCACTCTTAAGCGAAGTTTGCGCAATCGGTTATGGAAAGGTTGATAAGTCAACAGATCCAAATTGGCAGAAAGGAGGAGCTTGCTACTATGCTACCAAGTAACTTCAAGAAAAAAGGACTCCTCGCCCTCATCGCAGGAATCGCTTCAGTCACCATGCTCGCAGCATGCTCTGACATCGAAGTCAAACCAACAGACGAGAAGTACAACGCTGCTCTCATCGCTGGCGACAATGAAATCGTCAACAATGAATTAAAAGAGATTTATGACGCGCTCGTTCACGCAGGAGACTCCAACTCTTCAAAAATCTTAAACAACATCCTCTACTCATATGCTAAAGCCATCTATGGTGACTTCTGGGAAATCCAGGCAGCAGTTGAAGGTGGAGATGCAGCTAAACTCGCTGATATCGCTAAGCTCAAAGCTTATGACAATGATACAAAGAAGGTTGAAATCTTCTACAACGAAGTCCTCTACAGAATCAGAACAACATTCCTTGGTTATGTTAATGACTCCGCATATCAGACAAGATCACACTTCGTAGAAAAGAAGTTCTACGATGCACAGGTCAAGAACTACCACGATCTCAGAACAGAAGCTGAGGCAGGACACAAGACATACAACGAAGCTGAAAAGCTCGTCGTTGGTGGCTTCCGTCTCTCAGAAACATGGACTGAGGAAGGCAAGATCATCTTAGACGGAAAGAAAGATGCAGACGGAGATGCAACAAATGCATACTTCAAGGACATCTTCGGAACATATAAGAACTATATCGACCTTAACCTTCTCGCTGATGTCTACCGCAGCGAATTAACAGCTCAGTACCTTTACACTCAGAACTATGGTCAGATCAAATTAACAGCTGCCCGTAAGGTTGAGACATTAAAGATCTCTGACAACGACCGTTATCCAAACGCAGTCCGTGACTTAGTCAAGGCATACTGCGCAAATGTCATCGGTACAGAAGATGCACCAAAGAACCTCCAGTCAACATACGACTTCAGATTCCTTGATGATATCTACCAGGGCACAATGGACAACTTCACAGCTGAAGAAACAGCAATGGCAACAACAATCCTTGAACAGGCACACTGGACAAAGGATACCGGCAAAGACTACTACAACGAGTCTGCAAAGGGTGCCATCATGGCTCAGTATGAGAAACTCACAAACGACCGTTTCTCAGATGAATCATCAATCAGATCAGACTTCACAAACTCAGGTGCTTATACAGTTGACACTGGCTTGAACATCAAGTTAAACAACTTAGCTACTAAGGACTCATCATCTTATGGATGGTATACATCTGGCGGACTTGATGCAGCTCTCCCAAGCTCATTATCCAAGAGATTATTCAAGGTTCAGGTTGCTAACGAAGTCGACCACAAAGGTGACGCAGCAGTCAAGTTCAAATACGGCTCATACGTCGGAGATGACTATTACCTCACTCCAGAAACATATGAAGACGAAACAGTCTATCCATATGCAGTCTATGAGTCAGGTTCATGGTACATCTGCAAAGTTGAAGAAGCAGTTAAGTCATCAAAGATTTCTGGTGGCGCTGACTCCTACAACACAGACGCAGACAAGAACGCTGAAGAAAGAATCGCTCGTAAGATCGGTTACATGCTCTCTTCAAATGATTCCTGGAAGAACCAGGCTCAGAAGTACTTCGTCAATGAAATGGCAGTCCTCTATAACGACTCCCACGTTTACCACTACTTCAAAGAGACATTCCCAGATCTCTTCAACGATTAATCACTAAAAATTAGAGGCAGTTAATCCTGCCTCTTTTTTTGTCCCTATATACGTGTGTGCGCGTATTTATTATTAAAGATATAGAAGAAAGGTTTATACTTTTCCCAAGAGGTATTTATATGAGCGACGTATTTTGTTTAATTGCTAATGGCGACATCCCATGCGCAAAGGTTTATGAAGACGATGATGTCTTGGCATTTTTAGATTTATCACAGGTTACAACAGGACACACTTTGGTCATCCCAAAGAAGCACTGCGCCAACATCTTAGAAGCAGATGATGAAACGGTTGAGAGAGTATTCAAAGTAGCCAGAAATATCGGTAAGGCCCTCATGAAGATGGGCGCTAAAGGCGTAAACATTCTTGCTAACGCAAACGAAGCGGCAGGGCAAACAGTCTTCCACTTCCATGTCCACGTTATCCCAAGAACTGGTAATGACGAGAACCTTGTCATGGCATTCAAAGAGCATGACACTTCTTCTATCGATTTCAAAGCTCTCGCCAACGAAATCAACAGCAACCTTTAAGTATCAATCTAAGCAAACTAAAAGCCCCAAACGACTTGTTTTGGGGCTTTTTCTTAATAATTATTCGTCTTTTGCGGTGTAGAGTGGCTTATAGAAGTATCTATCGTCCATTGTCATGAGTTTGGAGGTGAATTCTCCTGGCTGAATGACATCGTATGCCTTATCTAAGATATTCATCTTAGCATCAAGATCATCGACCATAGCGACCACTAAGGCTTCTCTTGTGAGCGGCATGATTGGTGAACCAAAATCTGGCTTTGAGTGATGGGATAAGACCATATGTTCCATAAGGGTTGGAATCTCACCTGTTAATCCAAGTTCATGAGCTGCTTCTCTTACTTCAGCCTGCTCAATTGAAATATGACCTAAGAGCTTTCCTTCAAGGGTGAACTTAGTTGCAACAGGTCCCGATAACTCAATGACTTTGCCTAAGTCATGAATCAAACAAACACCGATAACGATGTCTCTATTGATTGAAGGGTATAAAGCGCAGATGGCTTCAGCTGTATCAGCCATGCAGAGCGAATGATACACCAATCCCGAAACGAAGTTGTGATGATTTCTAACTGCTGCTGGCCAATCGATATATTCCTTATAATGCTTTCTGAGCAAATGGGTGACGATTGTCTTAACGTCTCCTTCTTTGAGGGAATTAACATAGCCAGTAAGTTTGTTGATGAGTTCCTCTTTTGAAACCGGTGCAGAAGGAACGAAGAGTGATGAGTCAATCTGATCCATAGGAACAGCAACGCCTCTCAATACTTTAAGCTGTTTTGCGGCTTTGTACTCGATAACTTCACATGTTACCTCTACAACATTTCCCGGTACAAATACGGCTACATCCTCATCTGTGTAGTCCCATTTCTTGCCATCAACCGTTCCCGTTGCATCCTGGAACTGAATTGTCATGTATGGTTTTGATTGGTTTGTTACGCCTTTTGTAACGTTGATTACGAGCAACTGAGTCGTAACCTGTGTGTTTTCCTGTAATTCCTTAATGCTAGTCATTTGCTAAATCCTCCAGCGTCCTAATAATATCCTTGCTGCTATAGCCTTTTCTCATGAGAGACTCAAAGGTCTTTTGTCTTGCTTCCCTCTCATTATACTTGGCTTTGTATTTATTTAGGGTATTAAATGCAATCTTTTCGAGATTTTTCTTTTCTTCACTCTTATTCGTTGTCAGTTCATTAAGAACTGAATATGCCACATGTCCATCAAATCCTCTCCTGATCAAAGAGTCATGGACTTTTCTCTTTTTCTCTTGGTATGAGATTCTTGAATACTTGTTCTCGATAGCGTGCAAATAGCGAGATGCATGCTCTTCTTCATCCTTGAACCTGAGCGAATTGATAATTGAATCGGAGACGCCTTTATCAAATCTTAAGGCGTCAAGAATTCTATTCTTTCCAAAGCAGGCTTTCTCTTTTTCCTCTTTGTATTCGAGAGCATAGCTCTCATCGTCAAGGAATCCGGCCTCTTTTAACCTATTGATGACCGCTTTGGTGGCAAGTTTGTCGTCACCTTTAGCGTTTAACTTATCTCGAACTTCTTTTGTTGAGTAAGACATTTTGCAAGCAAGTCTCAATCCGTATTTGTATAGAGTCTCATTTGATATCTCTTTTTTAATCTTCTTAATATCGTCTTCTGATATCTCTTTGCCTTCAAATAAGTAATAGTTAGTGAAGACGTTTGGAGGTATTGTTAAAGACTCGGCTCCAAACTGAACGACAGCCTGTCCTTTCTTGTTGAATTTGATTTCGACTATTTCTCTTTTGCCTGTCACAAAATGTCCTCTATTAATTACTACCGGATTTTTTCGATTTTTTACCCTAAAAATTAATCATCTCGCAAATCATCTACCGTAATTTCGCGTGTTGGCCTCTTTTTCTTAGTCGGCAAAGGACCAATGAAATCATCACCCGTGTCGATTGCCCAAGTATCCACTTTTTGCGGGAACAGGTTCCTCTCGGTCATTCCAAGCATCGCCCTAACTTCTTTACGAGACAATTGTTTCGTTTCATACAAAGTATCTGAAGATGCCCTACGATCTTCGTATGTGGAAATCTGCAAATCGACAAATGTCTGCATATTTGCATATTTGATATTATCCTCAACATTGGAATGGTAAAGAGAAGCAACAAGGCCAGAGATAACGAGGACAAAGTAATACGTTGAGAATCTCCATATAATCTGAGCAGCCATAACGTTACCTGAGGTTCCTCTAACAATCGATATTCCCGCTTCGGTATAGGCAATTGTTTCAACGAATACGTCATTGAACATGGCAGCGAAAACAAGTTCAGAAACACCAGCATTGCCAGGAAGCGGAACAAGACCTGCTACCATCTGTTGGAACGCCGAACGGAAACAGAAATCATACATATTTCCAAGGTTGAACCTATATCCATATCCGAATGCATCTAGAGCAAGTCCAGCGAAGTATGGAATAGAGAAAAGGATAGTCCAAACAATAAGGAAAAGAGCAATGACAAGGATTGTAACAGGAATGTTAGATTGCAAACGTCTTAATTCAATCTTGAAGTTTTCGACCTGAACACGGAGGTTTTCCCTCATCTTATCAGGATTTTTGATGAGCTTAAGTTTAGCTCCAAGGCCAATTCCGTGATGCATGATGAAGTTATGGAGTCTACGGGAATAACTCATTAAGAACAGCAAAAGAATAACCGATATATTGACAACGAAGCCAACGACAATGAGAGGCAACATTGGAATTTCGCCTCCCCACTCTCCGATTTGGAATCCTGGAATTGTGATTGATTTAATGGACATGATTGTGTTCCATTCAAATCCGATTGCTGCAACGTCGAAAATGATGAGCGAGAATTGGTAAAGAATGAACCACATGACCATAATCGATGCGGCGTTAGAAACCTCTATTCCTTGACGTTTCATCGTATAAACCTGCATGACCTGTCCGCCAGTAGATCCAGGGGTAACGTTGTTGTAGAAAGAGCCTACCAAGGCGTTAGCAACACCTTGGTGAAGATGGTAATGTCTTGTGTATAAACGGCAGAATATCTGAATAATTAAACCCTGCAGCACAAATACGAGCACCATAAGTACGCCAATTACAGCCATCCATATCGTGTTTGCGGAAATGATTGCGTTACCAATTGTCATAACGCCATCACCAATATTTCCATCTCCAGCTGAATAGAAAGAGAAACAAAGAGAAGCGGATGTTAGTCCGATAACCAAAGCGAAATAAAGAAGGTACTTTTTAGCACCAGATTTCTTCTGTTTTCCGTTTTTATCCGTTGTTCTTGTGGCCATAATCTCTCTATAAGCAGTTAACATTCTATCAAAATATGAATGTTATGGTTCGATAAATATGACGAAAGTTTCAAACTCGTCTTTAAAGACGAACATAATAAGGTATTTTGAACCTCAAATAAACCTATAAATTGACAAAGCCAACGTGATGATTCAACAATAAAGTTAACTTAAAGAAGAATAAAAGCCTGCTTATAATGTAAGCAGATAGAATTCTTTACTTGTGAGGAAGGAGAACACATGAATAAAGAAGAAAAGAAAATCTGGAAGAAGGGACTGAGGAAATCCATTCGTCCTTTTAATGGTCTAACCATTTTATCGGGTGTATTCCTAGCGATATCCACAGGAGTTCTTGCGATAGGTAATTATGCACCAAACCCTTTTATTTGTTTGGGAGGAGACTCAACTAGCACACTCAAGAAAAAAGATAGTTCAGCTATTTATTTTGACGTTGATGCAGACCTCAAAGAAGATGAGGCAAGAATCAAGCATGAGAACGAGCTCGTTGAGCAAATCGAAGCAGAAGGCGCAACACTTCTCACAAATGAAGCAAATGCATTGCCTCTTGCAAACGGTTCAAAAGTAAGTTGCTTCTCAACTAGCTCAGTTAACCTTGTTTATGGCGGTACAGGTTCCGCTGCTGTCGACGTTTCCAAGGCTCCTACCCTAAAAACCGCATTAGAAGACTCCGGTTTCAAGGTAAACGAAACCCTTTGGGATTTCTACAAAACAGGCGCTGCCAAAAAATACAACCGCAAATCCAGTTCCATGTTCGATGGATCAAGTTCAGGCACAGGAGAGGCTCCATGGTCCATCTATGATGAAACAACGCTTAAGAGTGTCGAAGAATATGGCGATGCAGCAATAGTTGTTATCTCACGTGTTGGTGGAGAAGGAGCTGACCTTGTTACCAATCCAAACTACCTCGCATTAGATGATAATGAAAAGGAGATGATGCTCCATATCAAGTCTTTGAAAGATGATGGAAAGATTAAAAAAATCGTCGTTTTACTCAACTCATCAAATGCAATCCAATTGGATTTCTTAAAAGACAATAGATATGGGGTTGATGCAACTCTATGGATCGGCGGCGTTGGATCAACCGGCATCAACGCTGTTGCAGACATTCTCGTTGGCGCGGTTAATCCGTCAGGATGCTTACCAGACACATTCTGCTATGACAACTTTGCCGCTCCAGCAATGAAGAACTTCAAGACACAAGTTTATGGCGGTGCCGAAGATGCAAAGCTTAACAACATGCAGCAGAACTATGTCGTATACCAAGAAGGCATCTACGTTGGCTATAGATACTTCGAAACAAGATATGAAGATTACTGCCTAGAAAAAGGAAACGCAGGTACATACAAATATTCCGATGAAGTTGCGTTCCCATTCGGATATGGCCTTAACTACACAACGTTCAAAGAGTCCATCACAGACTTAGAAGAAACTGATAGCACATTCGAGGTTACTGTTAAGGTTGAAAATACCGGTACAGTTGCAGGTAAGGATACCATTCAGGTTTATGCTCAGACACCATATACGGATTATGACAAAGAGAACCATATCGAGAAGTCCTCTGTAATGCTTGCAGCCTTTGATAAGGTTGAATTAGCGCCTGGAGAAACCAAGACAAAAACAATCTCGGTGGATAAGAGGGACCTAGCTTCATACGATGCATATAACAAAAAGACGTACATCTATGAAAACGGAACTTATTACTTCACCGTTGCGGATGGGTCGCATGAAGCAATCAACAATATCATTAGAACAAAAGATATTTTGAATTCAAGAAGCGACGCCATCGGTTCACCAATCAGCAAAGTGAAAACACACATCGAACTGTTTGCATCAGCTGAAACCCTTGATTACTCTAAGAGTAAAAATGGGACTAAAATCGAGAATCAATTCGATAAGGCGGACCTTACACTATATGAAGGAAGCTCAGTTAAGGATACCTTCAAATATGTTTCAAGAAATGACTGGACAGGCACACTACCAACTGATTCAGTTAAACTTGGCCTAACAAGTCCACTTCTCGCTGACCTTGCTTTGCAGGTTCATCAAAACGCAAAATCACCAAAATCACTTATGCCAAAAACAGGCGTCAAGGCAGGCATTAAAGCCTATGACATGATAGGCGTAGAATTCGATGACGCAAAGTGGGATGAATTCATCCAGCAGATGAGCATTGATGAGTTAATAAACTTTGTTGCAAACGGATTCCATGTAACATACGGCGTCAAATCACTGCAGTTACCTCAAACAAGACAAGAAAACGGTCCTCAGGGATACACCGGATTCTTCGGAATGGGCAGCTTTGATGCTATGGCTATCACATCATGTGACGTCCTTGCGGCAACATATAATGTCGACATCGCAAAAGAAGTCGGAAGATGTATGGGTAACGACTGCTTACTCGACGGAATTACAGGATTATATGGACCTGGGAACAACACTCACAGAACTCCATATGGAGGAAGAAACTTTGAGTACTACTCTGAAGATCCAGTCTTAGCCTCATATATCGCATTACACCAAGACAAAGCTATTCTTGATAAGGGAGTCTCTGTTGAGATGAAGCACTTCGTTGTCAATGACTGCGAAGAGAACCGTGGAGGACTTGGTACCTGGGCAAATGAGCAGACATTAAGAGAAATCTACCTCAAGCCATTCCAGAGGATCATCGAGGAAGACAATAGAGCGGGCGTTATGAACTCCTACTCAAGAATCGGAGCTACATGGTGCGGCGCTCACACGAACCTCATGAGAAACGTCTTCCGTGGAGAATGGGGATCAACGGGATTCAATATCACCGATAACGCATACTTCGGTTATATGAACGGAGTCGATGGAGTCCTCGCTGGAACATCGTTATATGATGCAATGATGAAGGTACCTGAAAAGCATATGGTCAAAGCCAAAGGCGATGCAGAGTTCATCTCTGGATTGCAGGAAGCCTCAAAATACAACGCATACAATATCGTTAACAGTGCTGCTATGAACGGCATTGGAGCGGAAACAAAGGTCGCTGTTAGAGCAGCAAAGATCGTTTCAGTTCCAACCGCACTCACAATCATCTTCTCATTCAGCTTTGTCGGATGCTTAGCAATGTGGGTTCTCAAATCGAGAAAATACAAAAAAGCAAATCCTAAACAGTAAAAAGAAAGTGGTCATCGCCTGGTGACCACTTTTTCTTATGCCTTTGCAACGATTATCGTTATATCGCTCAGTGCGAATGCGCTGCAGGGATGGATTTGGTTGTATAGCTTATCCGCCTCTCTTAGGGCATCCATTGCCTTTGGTATATAGACACTTCCTTCAACTAGCGATGAATGGCAGAATCCGCAAACACCGCTGCGGCATTTGCTCAATACAGCTATTCCGGCGTCCTCTAAGTTACGCAAAATCGTTTTTGAGGTATCTGCCACTACTTTATACACCCGATCTTGTATCTTTACTGTGATTTCTACCGCTTTTTGGACGTTTTGAGGACAATCAGAGAATTCTTTAATATCATGCGTTTCTCCAAAGAGTTCGCACCTTATATGACGCCTATTTATACCCATGTCCCTTAAGTCTTTCAAGACGGCGTTATACATAGCCTTTGGCCCGCAGACAAAGAATGAGGTGTTATCGAAATCTGATGCGTTATCTTTAATAATTTCTTTGGTTATGAAACCATGTGGATAGCCTTCCGCTTCCTCATCGCTTAGTACATACACCACTTTGAAATTAGGACACGAGGAAGCGATTGAATCGAATTCATCCTTGAAGGCAATTTCGCTTCTGTTTCGGCATCCGTAAATAAGGGTTAGGTTTATGTCTACTTTGCCCTCTTTAATCGTCTTTGCCAATGACAGGAATGGGGTTATTCCACTGCCACCCGCCAAGGCAACAACATTCTTGAAGTCCCTTACAGGCTGATAACAGAACCAACCCTCTGGAGCAGATATATCCACTTTTGTTCCGATGGACCAATTATCAAATACATATGATGATGTAAGTCCATTAGGATCTTTCTTGATGGCGATTTGGTATTCTCCATTTGATGAGCAGAGCGAATATGGTCTTGTTGTTCTAACGTTTCCGATTTGATACTTAACGGAAACATATTGTCCAGACGTAAATGGCGCAAGTGACTCCGTTCCTAATTCCGTGTCGGGAGAAAATGTGTATCTCTTCATGCCGTTAGCCACATCCTCAACGTTCGTAATGATTACATGTTGGACCTTAGGGTGATTTATGCGAGCGATCGTGTTGCCGACGAATGAATATTCCTTTGGAGTGTTTTGAGCCTCATCCACCTTCTCTTTGCGCATCGGCATTAACTTAAGGAAGTTCTTAAAACTGGTTTTACTCATTTGTCCCACTCCTTAATCAAATTCTGGGCAGCGTTTCTGCCTTGTGCGTAAGTTGAGGAGTATCCATCTCCAATTTCCTGGTGAGCGCCGACGAACGATAATCCAGGAATGAATCTCTCACCCCTTGAGCTCATAGATCTAACCGTAGGTGAATCCCACAATTTAATCTGATATCCATAAGGAGTTCCGTTTGGTGTTCCCATGTATCTAGCAAACGTTGCCGGAGTGCATATTTCAATCTCTTCGATATTGTTTTTAATGTCGACATGCAAAACGTCCTCGCACCTCTTGATAAGCATATCTGCAATCTCGGATTTCCAGGCTTGATAGTTTTCAACATTCATACCAATATCAACATCCGCATCCCAGAATGATGTTATATATAACATCGAAGTTCCTTCAGGCGATGCATCAGGTATTGCACAGTTCATGCAGTTAATAAAGACAGGACTCTTCTTTATGTCACTCATGTACTCAGCCTGTTTGATTGGGTCTGAGTCCTCATTGATAACAATCGTATAGTCTTTAAAACCAATCTCTTCCGCGGACTTATTGAGTCCTAAGTAGATAGTGAAAAACTTCATTCCGTGTTTTCTTGCGTTCACGAGTTTCCACGCTCTTTCAGGCACAGCTTCAGGCGGAAGCATCTTCGCATAGACGTTTTCAGGGAATGCATTACAAATAACGTGTTTGCATCTAATGTCTCTATCGCCAACACGAACCCCGTTAACCTTTCCATCTTCATAAATAAGGGATGTTACCTCGGTGTTGTACCATATTTCTCCACCCCTATCCGTCAAGGCTTTCTCCATTGCGCAAGAAAGTTCATGGGACCTAAACCTTGGGATGGCAGGCATTTCATTGATGTAGCTATCGAACATGCACATGTAGAGCATGCAGTCCATTTCTTCAACACTGTTTCCGAGGTATGGCCAATAGGAGCTGACAATAGACTGTGCCTTTCTAGGCATACCTATATCATCAAGCACTTCTTTGATTGTGTGGGCCGACGCTCTCATGAAGTCTCTGTATTTCAAAACAACTACGAGAGGATTCATTTTACCCGAGCCAAAATACTGTCCAGCCTCACGGATGTTCTTATTAATCTTCCAAAGTTTCTCTAATGATTTCCTAGAACCAGGACACTCTTTCTCAATGGCATCCGTAAACTCCTGAATTCCGGTCGGCATCGTTACATCGTAAATATCATCACCATTAATGGTAATTGCTCTAAATGCGTCTTTTGGGATTATCCAGTTGATGTTAATGCCAAGTTTTTTGAACCAGCGCAGACAACCTCCCGGATTTTCGTCCGTTCCAACCGCGGCAAATTCATGGAGAGATGGTTCAAACTCAAAACGTCCACGCCTAAAACTTGTGGCACATCCTCCAGGAACGATATTCCTGTCGATCACTAAAACGCTTTTACCTAAATCAGCTGCGGTAAGTGCAGCAGCAAGACCACCGTTTCCGGCGCCGACGACGATGATGTCGTATTCTTTTTCACTCATATACGCACATATTAGTTTAATCGGTTGTAAATGTTAATAAAAAAGGCACGAATTCGTGCCTTAATAATTGATTTTCCTCATTTGTAATAGACGTCGATTGAAGAAACTCTGACGTTTCCGCTCGTTGCGCTTTGTTTGAACACAACGGTTGAACCGGTGATAGAAACCACAGTTCCAGTTGTGCTTGTCGCTGTATATGTCCCGCCTGTAACAGTGAAGTTTGTTGCGTCTTGGACTTTGTTCTCACCAATTGATGTGCAGTTGATGACTATCTTTTCGATTGTGACTCCAGAGTCGGCCGTTACAGTTAATGTATTGCTTGCATAGAGTCTAAGAGCATCGCCATAAGTGTAAACTAGAGGAGGATTTGAACCCTTGCCCTGAGCAACAGCGAATGAAATTGAACCAACCTTAGATGAGGTAAATGCAATGCTTCCATTTTCTTCGGTAGACATACCGGAGAAGGAAAGGGTTGCGATGGTATAACCATCGGATGTTGTTGTGCCGGTTCCTGTTCCACCAGTTGTAGTACCTCCGGTGGTTGAGCCGCCAGTGGTTGAGCCACCCGTTGTGTCATCTTCTTCGTCTAAGTAGATGTCGAACTCAATGTAGTAGCCTTCTTCGTCATCCATTGCATATACATCGATGAAGACGTCGTCCTTAGAGTAATACGCATAATAATAATCGTCGTCCGAATCGTATGTTGCCTTGGTGTCGCATGTACAATCTGATGGGATATATGAGATAGCGGCAGTCATTGCGGCAGATGCTGATGCAACATCAGTGAGTGTTGCGGCAATGTAATACAAATCATATGTGTCATCGTAATCATATGTTTCGCCGAATACAGCTTCGCCAAAAACGGAAGTAGCAATCGCCTTTGTGATGGAGATTACGCTAGCGCTGGTGTATGTAGCTGTTCCACTGCTTGGATTATCATCTTCTCCCCCGGTTGTAGGATCGTCTGTTGAGCCACCACCGTTTTCCTCGTCGAGATAAATGTCGTACTCGACCACGATGCCATATTTAGAATCGTCATAGGAATAGATATCGATTAGTACTTCATCGTAGGAATAATATGCAAAGTAATAATCATCCTCAGAGTTGTATGAAGCTGATTGGTCGCACTCAGCGCCAGTAATCAAATATGCAGGCGCTTCACCAATTGCGGTTTCGGCGCTATCTCCACCCCACTGAACTGGAATGTAGTACAAGTCCTCAGACGCATCATACATGTAGTCTGTATCAAGGACTGCTGACTCGAATAGATTCATTGCTATCTGCTGAGCAACGTACTCGCATTTCTCTTTGCTGTCTAACGTGATTTCGTTGTCTGATTTGTCACCCTTATTGCCAGGGTTTGTGTTTCCTCCGCACGCAACCAAGAAAAATGCTGATAACACTGCTAATACTTTAAATGTCTTTTTCATAGTGGTCATTATATTACTTCGGGTTTGTTCTGCACTATTTAATTACAAATTAAAGTGCCTCTGCCTTTGCCATTTGTTTCAAATCGCCAACAGATGGTTTGTCTTCAGGAGAACCGTTCATCTTCTCAAGGTTCTCATTAAGTCTTAAAAGAAGTTGATTCGTAACTTCTTGTGGATTAACAACTTCCTGGGCCGCTTTCTTCTTCTCTTCGATTTCTTCAGCTTCTTCGTTCTTAAACTGTTCAGGGTGGTCTTTCTTCATCTGCTCGTAGAGTTTTGTTCCTAAATCAGTATCTTCATCGAACCAGGTTGGGTGTTTGACTCTCATCTTCTTCAAATACCTAATCTGTGAACGGATATAACTGTTCTTAATGGCCTTAACCGCTTTTACGGCTAAGAATATTGCGATTGCGATGATAAGGAAGTTGATTACGGCCTGGAGGAATGTTCCCCAGTTAAGAGTAATTGCCTTTGTAACGATAACTTCCTCTCCATCAACGGTTTCGATGACTGCTGGTCTTAAAACCAACTTTCCACCTGTCAAATCAAAGTTTAGTGCCGTTGATACCAAAGGCATGATGATGTCATTCACAAGTGATGTGACAATTGCAGTGAATGTGGTACCGATGATAAGACCGATTGCCAAATCAAATATGTTTCCCTTGTTTACGAATTTCTTGAAATCCCCAATTATGTTTTTCATTTCTTATCCTCCTCGTACAAGTTTACATTCAACTATATCATATTTTATGCCTTTTTAAAGGCATAAATATCAAAGAAGCACATAAAAAAGCGGCCACTTTCATGACCGCTTCATTGTTTAGAAATCAACGCCTGCGATTGAATCGATGATTCTCACGAATCCTCTTTCCTCGTTCTTCATAACCGAGAAACACGCAGAATCATAAGAGTTATCCTCAAGTTGTACCGAGTAGAAGAATACTTTTGTTCCCTTCTTTGTTGTATATGAATAAGGAATACCATTCGTGTCTATTGCGTCACAAATATAACTGAAGAGTTCATCGAGCTTGGTCGCGTCTGAAGGATACACGAACGCGTTTCCATTGAACGAGTATCCGAACGATAAGTCGACATCCTCGTCACGCATATACACTTCCGCTTTTGCGTAATCAGGTATCTTTAATTCAAATCCACCATCTTTACGATCCTTGCATCCCCCTGCTACGAAGTCCGTCAAATCGTTTGTCCACTGAGTCGAGATAGGTTCTGTGCCCTCATAGATTGCAACTTCAATACGATAGTTGAACTTATCGTGATAAGCATATGTGTAATCTGTTGTTGGATAACGTCCGAAGTCTAAGAACGTTTTCTTGCCGTTTGAATTCTCCTTATACATGACGGTGCGGGTGGCGCCTCTAGTGATGTAAGAGAATGGTCTCGTTCCTGTTGGTCTATATTGTTTGTAGCCAGCGGCAATATACGCTCTCATAAGTTCTTCAAGCCTGTCTTCTTGTATGTTCATCGTGGTGACGAATAAAGGATTATCTGAGAAATCGTTTCCAGCCCAACTCTTCATTGAGTACGAATGATAGTCAGCGTCATGTGTGCCATCCAAGATAATGAATTCGCTGGAATCGAAGAATGATGAACAATTTGCATCTATCCTCTCTCTGATGGTTGGTCCTCTAACGATTTTTTCGTCTCTATACATGAAAGACATGATGGTGAACGTTCCGTCATCGTCCTTATACGGAACCTGAATGTCTAAATAAACATCGTCTTTTACATTGTAAATGTAGTGATCGGAACCACCTAAGTATCCATTAGTAACGATGTCAACCAAAGTGTATCCAAGCGTATTCAATCCGTCGAAGTACTTCTGCACTGATGCTTTTGGCATCTTGTAACAATAATAGAAGATACCACTTACGTGAGATGGGAATTCAGTCTTGGAATACTGGTCTTCGAGATACCAATCGGAAACCTCTCCGAAATGGAACTGTCCTTCAGTTGATTCCTCTCCTAAATCCCATGTTGGAAGTGATGTGACACCATACTCCTTCTCAGCGAGTTCAATAAAGTTCATTTTATGGCCGATTGTACTGGTAGAAACGGCATATAGATCAACGGAGTACACACCTCTCCTCACGCCTCCATCAACAATAACATTGCTGAGAGATGCCATCTGAGGAAGTGTTTCGGACTTAGGGTTGTATATTCCTAGTAACGCCAAATCATCAAGGGCGGACTGAATATTATCCTTTCCGTACTCGATTGGTAAGTGGAGATATAGTTTGATTGCTTCTTTATTGTTATCCGTGAAATCAGGGCAAACAAATTCAACAACCGTGTCCCCTTTTTCATTTATTTCTTCAGGTAGTGCGGATACATATGCATATCCGTTATATAAGCTTCCGCCAAATATTGGGCTGTTTGCAAAGTAGTATGCTGAGTAGATTCCTCCGCCATATGAATCGACGGTTGTCTCTTCGTTAAAAGTTGGAGCGTAATTATTCTTGCCAACAAGTGATACATCAGCATCTTTGAAATAAGTTGCTTTAGCGTATTTGCCGGTGTTGTTTATGACGATATCTCCAGACACCTTAACGATGTCATTTATGGAAGGCTTATACGCTTTGTTGTTAGGCACGACCTTTATTCCGACAGGGCCAACTATGTTGTCTTTGTTTGCAACATAGAATGATCCGTCGAAATCAATAGCGGTAACCGTGGCCTCAACTTCACCATTCTGATACAAAGGCTTTGGAACGACATTGCTCATATCAAGCGACTTGTAGTCATAGACTCGTTCATTGAAGATTGAGCCTTTTTCTCTCCAGTCTTTGATTAAAGGGGTCTCGTTGATATTAGGCTTCGTGAGCATGACATCGGCTACAAGTGAGCAATAATCGTCACCTGCAGTCGTTGACTTCTCAAACGCCTGAAATGATTCAATTCTACCGGTTTTTCCAACCCTAAACTCAAAGTAATTGCAATACTTGATCATATTTGACTGGAAATACTCTTTTAACTCGCTTGTTATCGAACCTCTCATGTCCGAAGAGTATGCGGTGAATAATGTGTCATCGTAGAAGTCCTGTTCAAAGAACGGGGCAAACTCCTCGACGATGTTCATGAACCTTGTGTTCTTCGTGTTCTCCATGTACGAGGAGAGAGCAACTCTACCTTTCATATCTATCGATAAGTCAAAAGTGTTGTTTTGTTTGATGTAGAACTGATGAAGATATCCTGGATCCTCATTTAAAACGGCAAAGCCAATGTTTGATGGTCGATAAGAATAGTAATCCTCACCCGATAATTCGTAGTATGAACACAAAGTTCTGTCCGTATTGTAAACATACAAGTCATAGAACTTCGTGAGTTTTACTGCATCTTCAAGTTTTTCGATATAAACAGGTTTCTCGACTTCTGATGATGTTGATTGGCTTGAATCGTTTTTTGGACCGCAAGAAACCACACCCATCAGAGCAAGAATAGATATTAGCGCGATACGTTTTGTCTTATTCATAAAAGCGCCTCCCACATTTAAGGATAGTATTTACTATCCAAATAAGAAAGAAATCCTGTAAAGATTCGTCTCTACAGGATTTCAGATTTGGTTAATTAAGCACCGATTAATGACTGGTACTTCTCCCATGTCCAGAGAGAATATGTGTTGTCCCAAGAATCATCAGCGGTCTGCTTGTATGTGATTGACATTGAGTCTCTATCACCGTCCGACTGGAATGAACCGTCAAAGATGAAGTCGTCGCCAGAGACGTATGTTAACTTGACAGCCTTTGCGCCATCAGCGACGTATGAGTAGACGCCGGTCTTTTCTCCAGCCATATGGCTCTTGATTTCAACAGTTCCATCACCTTCTGCTTCTGTTCCAGTGTTTGGTGTGAATGTCATTTCTAAATACAACATATCACCACGCTGGTTGTAGTAGCAGTACTTGCCAGAGAAGATCTGATCTGGTGTCAATGGTTTTGTAACAGTGATTGTGTGAGTGCTTGTTACTGTTGGATCTGCAGTTGAAGTAGCTGTGAATGTAAATGTTCCTGCTTTTGTTGAAGAGAACTCATAGTAATCAACTGGATCGCCCCATGATGGAGAGTATGTCTTTGGTGTGAATGTGTAATCCTCTGCAGTAACGCCTTCTGGAGCTGTAACAGTGAGTGTTGTTCCCTGAGCAGCTGCGCTTGGAGAAACTGTTGCGTGGATACCAGTTACATCGCCAATGAATAATGATGACTTAGCTGGTCCGGTTGTGTCGAAGTAGTATTCTGACTGCTGATATGCGCACAAGAAGTTGATTGACTGTGGCAATGGTGCAGTAGCAACAACTTTGAAGGTCATTGTTGTATTCTTTGTTGAAACCTTAACGTTATAAGTTCCTTCTGACTTGATAGCGTTGAGATAGAGTTTGCCGCCGTATGAGCTGTAGTAGTTATAGCCGGAAACTGCATTTCCATCTGCATCGGTGACTTCGATAGTCCAAGAGTCAAAGCTATCTGAAGCGGATGTTGGGTTGATATCCTTAACGTCAACTGTGATAGCGTTGTCGCCTAAAGCAACTGTCATTGTGTCGCCTTCGTTGATCTTTGTATCACCGTTGTAGAGACTATAAGATGTGTAGTAGAAGTCTGAGAGTTTGACAGGTAACTCAAGAATGCCGAGGTCATCGGTCTTACCTTCATAAATTGATTTGTTGTAGGTAAGTGTGACATCTTCGTTAACGTAGAATGTGCCGTTTTCAATGTCTGTTGTAATCTGACTTGAGTACATGTTAGCCCATTCAAATTCAAATCCAGTGATAACGCCATCGGTTGCGAATGTAACTGCCATGTTAACCTTGTACCAGTTCCAATCTCCATGTTTGAACATGTATGACATTGTGAAGCCTGTATCTGTTAAGGCAATAACTGTGTCCTGGTTTGGATTTGTGCTTCCGTATCCAACCATTGCAGCAACTGCAGATGCAGCACCATAGTACTTGGTTGAATAGTCAGTAGTAACCATGTAGCTTCCGAATTCCTGTCCTTTGAAGACATCTTCTGTGATTCCATTCAAAGCGTTGTAGTTTGGTCCTGAACCGTAATCACTAACTGAATAGCCTGCTGGCGTATCACCATCGTAATAATAATACTTTGAGTTGCTGCCAGTTGTTGTTGTGAACATAGGCTTTCCTGCAGCATCCTTACCAATCTTGAATGATGTGTTTTCAAAATCGCTTGACCATGAGGATTTGTATGCAACTGTGCCGTTTGTGATGCTTGATTCTTTCTCAGCTGCGGTTGCAACCTTAGCGTTGACCTTTTCAACTAATTCCTCAAGTGTAGGTTCAAGAGAAACCTCATCGCTGTATTCATCAAGGACGATGACGAAGTTCTTGATCAATGGGTTGTAGCTTCCCTTTCTTGTCATGACGACTTCGTTCGTTCCTGCGACGAGCTCGATTGCGCCGATCTCCATCAAGCCGTCCTCTGAGTAGCTTGCGTCTGGGCCTGTGAGCATCTCGCCGTATGTCTTCTTGTTGGTGATCTCGACGTCAGCGCCGTTTGCTGTTATGGCGAAGTTAGGTGTTCCGTCGTTGAAGAACGATCTGTCGACGTTGTATGTGCTGTTTGCTGAATCCCAGTAGTCCATGCATCCGAACGCGTAGATCTTGCCCTTGCCGGTTCTGTTGAAGTCGAACTTGTATGAGATCGACATGTCGTTCTTGGAGATCTTGAGGTAGCCGTCTGGTGTGCCTGACTTGTTCTGTGAGCCCTGAGCCCATGTGCCGTCGAGCGCTGCGAACTCAACCTTCATTGCCTTGTCTGCTGTGGTGCAGAATGCGGTCTTGTATGCAACCTTACCGTCGCTTGCTGCGACCTCTGTGTCCTCGCCCCAAGCGTGTCCTGTTGACTTGACAGCCTCGGTTTCCTTAGCGCCGCAGACTGTGCAAGCTCTCTCCTTCTCGCCGTCGGCGTCGCATGTAGGAGCCTTTGTCTCCTTCCACTCGCCGTAGGTGTGGTCGACTGTTGCGATGTCCTGTGTCTGCTTCTCTCCGCATTCGCAGGTTCTCTCCTTCTGGCCTTTCTCTGTACATGTTGGCTCCTTGGTTGTTGTCCACTCACCATAGGAATGCTTGTGGTTGGAAGATGCTGC
>DCHU01000081.1:0-265 GCA_002314915.1 Caryophanales bacterium UBA1744 | reverse complement strand
TGCTGCTGATGAGTCATTTCCTGTGTTACCGCCTGTGCCGCAAGCTGCTAAGAATAAGACAGCTGCTGCAGAAACGATAAATAAGTTGGATTTCTTCATGATTTCTCTCCTTATCTATGAATACGGCATCATTTGCCGTGTAATATACACGCCATAGTAATATAAAATGACGATATGTCAATAATAAATCTAGCATTTATCCCATAATGTGGCGTTTTATAACAAAAAGAGCCTCAAAACTGATGTGTACCCAATATACTGGACA
>DCHU01000074.1:760-17320 GCA_002314915.1 Caryophanales bacterium UBA1744 | reverse complement strand
ACGAGTCTGTAGGAATTGAATACGTGCGCTCAATAAACGTGTTGTTGGGTTAAAAGACATTGAAAATAAGCCCCGATCGCCACGGCTCATCGAATCAAGGCGACCGGTTATTAAAAGAAAAGATATACTTGTTTATGGGCTGAAAGGGTTGAATGAATATGTTCTCGAGAAAACAGAATAAATGGATAGTTATCGCATTATCCATCGCGTCGTCAATTGGCCTTGGTTTAGGCCATTGCGCGGCTTGGCTGGACAACAACATTTACCACCCAAACAAAGATATAATGTACCCACGCACATCAATTGATTATTTCCTTTCCCTTGATTCGTTCTGCGATAAAAGCGAATGCGAAAACGGTTGTTACTTCATAAATAAAACATCGGAAGGAAAGACGTTGTTCTCACAAAACGTCGATAAAATAATCGATTATATGGCCTGCACCCCATTCAAAAAGGAGAATCACCCAAAAACATACAGGGACAGTAATTTTAAATCCTGTGGTTACACACTTAGTTTTTCGGCCAAATGGTTTGCTGGCAACCTACTCTATGCCATATTTTCTAACGATTACTCTCGAATCCAAATGGCATATTTTAGAGACGGTTGCCCCGATTTCTATCTAAGATACTATAAAGTCCCAAAAGAGAATGGAGAGTCCATACGCTCGCTGATTGACGACATTGACGGCTGGGTCTTAATTAACGACCACGCCAGCGTTAGGGAATAGCGTATTCCTCGACAATAGCGGAGCGGATGATCATAAACGTGGGGCGAATAATGCGACAAAGAAAAGGACCATCGCTTTCCTTCAAACCTATTAGGGATTTTTATAAATAACGAATTGTTTCTACCTTGCACATTGCGTTTTTTAGTAAATATCACTTTATTTACATTGCGTTTTTTACAAATCCAGGCTGTTCTTATTGAGTAAGAATTCAAAAATACCGATAACTAAAATGCCTTCTTCTGTGATCCACGCTTTTTTGTTTCCTTTTACTATTATTATTTTTTTAAAGTTATCATTGATGTTTAGTAAAGGTCTTTCTTCTTGAATTGTTTTTTCATGAGTTGGAAGTGCGAGTGCAGATTGAATGTAATATTTCTTATTAAATTGATTACATACAAAATCAATAAATCACTGAATATTTTTTCCGTTTACGTAAATTATATTCAATGAATCTTATGTATGATTTTTAATCCCTACCGGGCTTGATACTTTCGCGATGGTCCTTTTAATTTGAAAACTGTAGTTAAGATGTAATCTAAACTATTTAAACAGGTATGAGAGGTCTCTTTCACTTATGACCTCGTAATACTTATCCTCTATTTGAATAGTCTTATTGTCGTAGATGTATAGTTTTTTGTCGTCGAATGTCATATACATTTTCGGGTTTGTGATTGATTCTGGTTTAGCGGATAGTTCGGCAAACTCATAGAACTCAAGATTGAGATTATTAACAAACCGTTCTGCGTCGCATGTATAAACCGCACTGGATGAGTTTGGCGTGAATATAACTCCGGTTTTATAAGGATCCTTGAAAGATACGTCGAACGCAACCCCATACGTCCCAAAATAATTGATTTTATTATCCGCGATGTACACTTCCGACGATTTGCTTCCCATGAAGAAAGTAATCTTGTCATAGGACGGATTGTATCGAGATGAGGTGGACCCAAGGTCTTCTATCGGTTTGTCCAAGAAGTTATAGAAGGAGGCGATATCTTCGCTATTGTTGAAATAATACACATTGCTGACTCTCGTCTTCTCATTGTTGCTGGTATATGTCTCGTATCTAACATTTGTAACATCATCAAGAGAGAAATCGTTGTGGCGGATAACATCCCTGACGACATGCCTGTTCCCCGGCCAATATCTGGCTTCGTTATCTAAATGGACAGGACATTCACCCTCGATGCCATCCACTTTGTATTTGATTGAGAAATCTTTTTGAACGTCATTGAAGGAGAGGACAAAGTAAATTTTTGAGGAATTGTTGTCCGGGGCCTTATATAAATCACTTATCTTATAGCATGGTGATTCTTCGAGAATAATCTCGCAATTATTCAATGAATCGATTCCGGTGTATATACCGCGATATTCATATTGAATAACAAGTTCGAAATCCCAATGAGTGCTGACAGTCGCCGTGCCGTTCACCGACTGGAAATCCTTGCTTACCATACTGCTACGTAATCCATGCACATTTTCTCCAATGTATGATTTCGTCCTAACGACCTTAAAATCATAGTCCGCCCAATCAATACTGGTTCTGCCCTTCTCTGCGGTTAGAAGATATCCGCCACTTCTAGGGAGATCTGCTTCAAACCATTTGGTTTTCTCTATGAATAAACCTTCTTCTTTAGAAAGAATGTGATATCCAAATTGGTCATAATTCACATACCCCGTGCCTTTGTGATTATGAACGTCATAGAGGCAGAATGCGTAATCCCCTCTGACGCCGGTTTGATGACAAAAACTCATGGCAAAATCATCATATCCATCGTTGTTGTAATCACAGAGGAAGAGCTGCTCTTCCACTTCGAACAGGACAGTGTCCCCTTCAATGATTTGGTATTTGAGCTCGCCTTTGCTTTTTGAATTCCTTTTAACGTAAAGCCCTTTGATTTGATCGGATTCCCATATCGTCTCATCTTTGTCCGGCTTCTCGTGGTTTTCACCATATTCATCAAAGATAGCTTTGCCTTTTATATGTTTCCCGACCGAGGATTCTTCACTTGATGTCTCATTGCCGATGCTGGAACTCGATGATCCATTAGGCGAGCAGCTGCAAACCAAAAATAGAGGCAGCATAAAGGCTGAGATCAATGCATTAAGACGATTCTTTTGTTTCTTCATGGGTTTTGTCGTTTAGCAAAATTAGACTACATTAATTAATCTCAAATTCAATATGCTCTTTTGAAAGAGAAAAGACCACCGCTATTGCGATGGCCTAGTTCGTTTTCGCGATGGTGGAGCGTACCAGGATCGAACTGGCGACCTCGTACTTGCGAAGCACGCGCTCTCCCAACTGAGCTAACGCCCCAACGTGCAGTAATTATAAATACACATTACGACGTTTACAAGTTCCGATAACATCGGCACTTTATAAAAGTGGTATAGATTCCATCGAATGTTTTTGGTCTTATTTTTTGCAATGTATTAAAAATTAAAAATACATATAGATTCCATCGGCATTTTTTATAAACAAGACTGCAATATAACTTTTTTCATAAATAAAATATGGCTCCCAATAAGGAGAATATATGGAGAAGGTTGTCGCTGTAATTGACCTGAAGAGTTTTTATGCCTCTTGCGAGTGTGCCGTTAGACACCTCGATATCTTTACCACGCCTCTCGTGTGTTGTGACCCGTATAGATCTGGTTCATCTGTAGTCATGTCCGTAACTCCATATCTCAAGAAGAAATATGGTATTCCTAACGTATGTAGGAAAAGAGACTTACCAAAGATACCAGGAATGATATTCGCGGTCCCGCGTATGTCGTATTACTTAAGGATGTCCGCGAAGGTAAACTCCATATTCTTGGACTATGTTGCCGAAGAGGACTTGCATGTCTATTCGGTCGATGAGAGTTTCCTTAATCTCGGTCCGTATCTCCACTACTACAACTGCACGGCAATAGAACTTGTTGAAAGGATCAAGAAAAACATCTGGGACAAACTTGGTTTAGTTGCGACTGCAGGTATAGGGCCAAACATGTTCTTGGCCAAATGCGCATTAGATAACGAGGGCAAGAAGAAAGAGCCATATTACGCCGTTTGGGGCATGGAAGACGTTCAAACGAAATTATGGTCGATATCGCCTCTAACGAACGTCTGGGGCATCGGAAATGGCATATCCAGCCATCTAAAGAGGATTGGAATCCATACGATGAAAGATTTAGCGACAGCGGACGTCTCTCTATTAGAGGATGAGTTTGGAATAATGGGTCACCAACTGCATGACCTCGCTAACGGAATCGATGGTTCAAACATAGAAGAGAAATACACCCCAAAGGAAAGATCATTATCAAACGGCCAAACTCTTATGAGACCTTATAAGCCTGAAGAGGCGATTGTTGTATTAAGAGAGATGAACGACGACCTTTGCTATAGACTCAGGAAACAGAATCTCTTTGCTGGCAAGGTGATGTTATATATCGGATACCAGGACTGTTCTTTTGTGAGACAAAGAGTGTTAGATATCGCAACAGATGATACGGACTCATTATTCGAGTCGATAATGGAATTATTCAACGAGGGGAAAGAAGAGTTGCCTATAAGAGGACTATGTATCTCTTTTGGAAAACTAAGTGAACCGCAAGCAGAACAGCTTTCGTTATTTGAGAAAGCGGAAATGAGAGACGAAAGAAGAATGCTTGATGCCGCAATAGACACCATAAGAGCGGTGTTTGGCAAGAACAGCGTTTTAAGGTGTTCTGCCTTGACAAGCAATTCAACAATCATAGCGAGAAACGGAATGATAGGAGGACACAAAGGATGAGCGACAGAGGAATGAAAAAATGGGCTCCATACAAGAGCCTTATAGAACAAGATGACTTCATGAAAAACATGAGGGTTCAAAAGAAAAGGGTGCAAAAACCAAAGATTTGCGAGGAAAAGGCGCAGGATATCAACGATTTGCTGGTCAATTACAAAGGACAGGTAATCGTGATGGATTATTACATGGACGGGTTTATCAAAAAGGTTGAGGGAGTCATCAAATACATAAGCAACGAGTTCAAATGCCTTTATATAGATGGCACAAGGTACGAGTTCAAGAACATAGTGGGGCTAAAAAAGAAAAGCGAGGTTTGATGCCTCGCAATTCTTGTTTAGAGTTCTAATGGGTCATCGATCAACAAGAAGTCTTTGAGACTTATGGTAACTATGCCATTATCATCTCTCTTTGGTTTGATATTATCCCTGACAATCACTATTTTTTTAAATGAGTCCGGTATGTTATTCAATGGGCGGAGTTCCTGTTCTCTTTTTTCGTCCGTAGGAATGGCGAAGGCAGATTGAATGTAGTATCGCTTGCTGGCTTTATTCACAACAAAATCAACCTCCAATTGTTTTCTGGAATAGTTACCGCTTTCTATTTTCTCATTTACTGTCACAACGCCAACATCAACCGCATAACCTCTAGCCAATAATTCGTTATAAATCATATTTTCCATCAAATGAGGTGCTTCAACTTGTCTAAAATTTAATCTCGTATTCCTCAACCCCAAATCGGAAAAATAATACTTTTTAGGGCTGCCAATATACTTTTTGCCTTTGATATCAAACCTGGATGCTTCGTAAACCAAAAACGAATCTGAAAGAATTCTTAAATATGAATCGATTGTGTTTTTTGAAATGGATTCGTTTTTAATGCTTTTGAATGTGTTTTCTAATTTGGTTGGGTTGGTCAACGATCCTATGGAAGAGGAAATTACGTCAATAAGCTCGTTAATGCTTGTTTCATTCCGAATTGAGTATCTTTCTTTAATATCTTTTATATAAATCTCTTTGTATAAATTTGATAAATAATCATGTTTCAACTCTTCGGTCGGCCTATTCAAAATAAAAGGCATTCCTCCATAGGTTAAATACTCATCTAAAGCCTCATCAAAACCAACAGTTCGGACCGAATAGAATTCATCAAATGTTAGTGGGTATACATGAATCTGGTCGCCCCTACCTCTAAATTCAGTGACAATATCTGTAGATAAGAATCTCGAATTGGATCCAGTTATGTATATATCCACATTCCGGATTTTCATAAGACCATTTAGCAATGGAACAAAATCTTGCACTTCCTGAATCTCATCAAGAAAAACATAATACATCTCTCCATCGATTATTCTTTCTCTGATATATGTGTTCAGTTTATGCGGATCGTGGAGCTCTTCATTATCCAATTCATCCAAATCAACCTTAATGATGTGAGAATCATCGACGCCAACGCTCAAGAGATAATTATAGAAAAGAACTTTAAGGAGATACGACTTACCACATCTTCGAATGCCTGTGATGATTTTAACAAGCCCGTTGTTCATTCTGACTTTTAACTCATTTAAGTATCGATCTCTAACTATATTCATAAATGAACTCCTATTGACTATTTTTGCAAGTTTTTACATTTTTGGTCAGTTAGATTATAGCAAAGCGGTTATAATAAAACAAACTTATTGACTTTTTTTGCAAGTTTTTACATTTTTAGTCAGTTTCACTTATAACTATCATATATGATTAGTGTCATAGGCTGTCTTTGATTTTTGTAACCAAAAATTGTAAAGAAGGATAAAATGTTTGCGGAGGTTATTTATGGAACAGAAAAACACATTTAAACCATTAAGCTTCGCAAAAGGATCGTTAGCGTCCACCGTAGTCGGAATTGTTGAGGCCGTTATATTAATCGCAGTAGGAGTTGTCTGCATCGCTTGTTCATCAGAAGATTGGTTAACCACCGGAATATTCCTTGCAGTCGGCATCATCGTCACATTGTTTGGAACCGCCAAACTCGCGCTAAATGTTGTTCCTGTATTCAAGGCCAGAACATTAAGTGAGGAAGAGAAGGTCTTATTCAAAGGGTACTTCTCAACCGACATGATCATGGCAGGATCGATCGAATTAATAATCGGCATCTTGTTAATTGTTCTGTACGCAACAAATCCTGGAATACTTGCATCCCTGATGTCATTCATCGGTTACTCAATTGCAATCACATTATTTGTAATTGGCGGAACATTCATCTTATTCGCAACAGCATTCTTGGTATCAAAGATTTATAAAGTATTCGCAGCGGTAGTTTATTACGTATTGAGCGCCATCCTCATCGCTGTAGGAATACTCATCATTGTATTTGTTGCACAGGGTGGAGATTTTAGGACCGTTATCTTCATTGCAACGGGAATCATCCTCGCAATCCTCGGCATCCTTTTCTTGGTCATTACAATCAGAGATGCAATAAATACCAAGAAGGAAAAGAAAGAAGCAGCTGAGAACGCTCCAATAGAAACTGAAGCGGTTGAAGTGAACGTAGTTGAAGTTGAAGCAAAGAACGAAATTGTTGAAAAATAACAGCAAATCAAATTAAAAACCCTCAAAATTGAACTGAACCCCATTTAGTTCACAGGAAATAAAAAACCTCATTATCGTATAATAGCGGTAGGAGGTTTTTATTATGGCAAGCAAAGGTCAAAAATTTAAGAAAGTGAGCCCAGAAATAAAGAAAGAAATACTTAAAAAGTATTTTGATGGTTGTGCTAGTCCAAAAATGCTTGAGGCAGAATATGGAATATCGTTTGAAATAGAAAAAGATGTACATGGCCTGATCATTCATAGTGACCAGGGTTTCCAATATACATCTCATCAGTACAAAGCCGTGTGCAGTTCAAAGGGAGTTCTAATATCTATGTCTAGAAAAGGAACTCCAATAGACGATTCCCCAATCGAGAGCTGGCACGGAATCCTAAAGAAGGAGACTTTGTACAACAATGATATCACGTCTCTAGAGCATTACATCCAACTAGTTATAGAATGGATAGAGTTTTACAATACAACCCGAATAAAAAACAGGAACCTTTGACGATTCCTGTCTTTAAGAGCCTTTTTTNNTTTTTTATTTGAAGTGTCCAATTTGGGGGTCACTTCAAATCGAGGGTTTTTCTTTTATTTTGCTTTCTTTGCCTCAAGTACGTTTTCGATTAACGCAAGTCTTGTTAAGAGTCCAACTCCACCAGGAACCGGGGTCTGTTTTGCAACCTTGAGGTTAGGAACGCAGTCACCATGAAGTTTGCCATCCTCGCCTCTATTGATTCCGACATCCACTACCCAAGCACTTTCCTTGAGTTCATATGATTCATCGAGGAATCCAAGTCTTCCGATGGCAACAACAATCACGTCTGCATGAGCGAGATACCATCTCTTCTCTGCGTCTGGAGTTTTGCTGTGGATGATTGTGACGGTGCAATCTTTGCCAAGGAGCAATTTAGCCATTGGGCGACCGACGATATTTGAACGGCCAACCACCACCGCATTCTTTCCTTTGAACTCAAATCCTTCTCTAGCGAGATAATCAATGATTCCTTTTGGAGTGCATGAGATATAAGGTGAGTCCGCTCTGAATCCATCAACATCTTTCTCAGAGGCGATGGTATCGATGATTGCCTTCTCCTCAATTCCTGGAGGAACAGGCAACTGAACGATGATGCCGTCGATTGATGGGTCAGCATTCTGTTCTTTAACCAAGTTAAGTAATTCTTCTTGAGTTGTATCTTCAGGGAGCCTAGACATGAGAGCGGTTATTCCGACCTCTGCCGAGTCCTTGCATTTGCCTTTCATATAAGATTCAGAAGCTGGGTTATGTCCAACTGAGATAATTGATAAAACCGGCGCTCTATCAAGTGTGGAGATTTCTTCTCTCATCTCCGCTTTTCTATTTAATACGTATTCTTTGATTTCCATGGATAAAAAGATAGCATTACTATCTTATAAATTCACTATATAAAAGAAAAAACCGAGGCATTGCCTCGATTCCACTTTCTTCTCGTATTAGAGGAGTCTTAATAAATTAAGTGCTGCCTCTGTTGTCTCAGCTGAATCTGATGTAGATCCTGTTTCCTTCTGGGAAAGAATCATAATTAAGAGAGCTAAGAACAAGAAGACGATTGCACATCCGAATGTGAGTGCTGAGATTACTTTCTCAGAACCACGTTCCTTTGTCTTGACGAAGACATTAAGGCCGCCGCCGGTGATAGCACCAGAAGCACCTTCGGATTTACCGCCCTGGAGTAAGCTCAAAACGATGACGATAAGTGCAACGATTATGAAGATAATGTCATACCATTTCATAGTTTTTTACTCCTTTTGCGCAAATGCGCTTTATAAATATAGTGTAGTTCGTGCTTTTTAGCAATCAAAGATTGATATCTAGAGTGTAAGTAGGTCCCACAATGTGGCGATTTTTGGTGCATTGATAAGAGCATACTCGCCATTTCTATCAAGGAGATATCCATCCACTCCAGCGTTGAGTGCGCACTCGTAATCATTTACTGAATCGCCGACATAACACACGTCTTTTGCATCGATTCCCTTGAACATATCCATGACCATTAAGACAGGATCTGCTGCTGGTTTTGGGTTTTTGCATGTATCGCTTCCGACAATTCCATCGAATAAATCCGTCATATTATTGTTGTTTAGAATCTCAACGATATGAGGGACGCTGTTATTGCTGACGATCGCGTTTTTAGCGCCTCTTCCAACTAATCTACTCAAAACATCGATGGTGTCATAATACACCTTCGTCTTTTTGTTGAATTCCTTGTTGGCTAATCCCGCCATGATGGCGCCGATGAACAAGTTTGTCTGAGAAGAGTTAAGACCTCTGCTGCCAATGCAGGCAATTAAAGAGCCTCTCATATACTGAGTGACCTCATCAGGTGTGCACGACTGGCCAATTGTCTTGAACGCAGAACCGAAAATGTCACACATGGTTGGATATGAGTCCACCAATGTTCCATCAAAGTCGAAGATATATAACTTGTACTGTTTCATAACTATAAGCTCGCTTTCAACTCAAATATTATATCACGAAGTTCGGCTGCTCTTTCAAAGTCAAAGACTTTAGCGGCAGCGCGCATCTCTTTGTCGAGTTCCTTAATCTTACGCTCAATCTCGGTCTTTGAGGCCTTGCCCTTGAAGATTGGTGCGTCGTCATCGCTTCCGATGTTGGATAGAGGCGCACGTATCTCTTTAATGATGGTTGTTGGAACGATTCCGTACTCATCATTATAAGCCTCTTGAATGCTTCTACGTCTATTTGTCTCGGTGATTGCCTCTCTCATGGAGTCGGTTATCCTATCCGCATACATGATGACCTTGCCGTTAGCGTTTCTAGCAGCACGACCGATGACCTGTATGAGAGATCTAGTGTTTCTCAAGAATCCTTCTTTATCCGCGTCTAAGATACAGATGAGAGACACTTCAGGAATATCCAAACCTTCTCTTAAAAGGTTGATGCCGACGAGAACGTCATACTTACCTTTTCTCAACTGATAGACAATCTCGGTTCTCTCAAGCGTCTTTGTTTCGCTGTGTAAATATGTGACTTTTATGCCTTCAGACTTAAGATAACTCGTTAAATCCTCCGCCATTTTGATTGTTAAGGTGACAAGCATGACTCTTTCGTGCTTTGCAACACGCTCTTTAATCTCGTGCATGATGTCATCGATTTGACCTAATGGCTTTCTCACTTCCACCACTGGATCAAGCAATCCTGTAGGTCTGATGATTTGCTCAGCGACATCATGGTTGCATAAATCAAGCTCATAATCTCCAGGTGTTGCGGATGTGCAGATGATGCTTGATGGCATCTTCTCCTCAAACTCCTCAAACTTCATCGGTCTATTATCTAAAGCGGATGGAAGTCTAAATCCATATTCGACAAGTGTGAGTTTTCTCGATCTGTCACCGTTATACATTCCATGTAATTGAGGGAATGTCGCATGAGACTCATCGATTAAAAGAAGATAGTCATCTGGGAAGTAATCTAAAAGAGTCCAAGGTCTTTGACCTGGCTTACGCTTATCGATATGACGAGAGTAGTTCTCAATGCCTGGGCATCTTCCGAATTCCTTCATTGAGTCCATGTCTTGTCTAGTTCTTAATTCAAGTCTTTCAGCCTCTAAAAGCTTGCCGTTCTCCTTGAAGTATTTTAGCCTTTCTTCAAGCTCTTCTCCAATGGTCACGCATGCATCCTCGATACGTTTTCTAGATGAGGCATGGTCGTAGGCTGGATAGATTGGATATGACTTATATGATTGCCTTACTTCACCGGTCAGCTTATCGACGATGAGGATTCTCTCAACCTCATCTCCAAAGCAGTCCACTCTGATGAAATAATCGTTTGTGATAATAGGAGCAACATCGATGATATCTCCGTGAACTCTAAAGTTTCCTGGGTTCAAATCGAAGTTATTCCTCGTGTATTGTGACTCAATTAACTTTGCAAAAAGGGCTTTTCTATCAATTGTCTCACCAACTCTAAGCTCAAATACAAGACCTCTATATTCCTCTGGATCAGTTAAGCCATAGATTGCCGCAACAGAGGCGACGACGATTGTGTCTCTTCTCTCGATGATTGAGTTGACCGCGCTCGTTCTCATCATTTCAATCTCATCGTTCATGACTGCGTTCTTCTCGATGTAAGTATCGGTTTTTGGAACGTATGCCTCTGGCTGATAGAAATCGAAGTTCGAGACGAAATACTCAACTCTGTTCTCGGGGAATAGTTCTTTGAATTCACCATATAACTGCGACGCTAAAGTCTTGTTGTGAACCAAAACGAGAGTAGGTCTATTTAACTGTTCGATAATGTTCGCGGCAGTGAATGTTTTACCCGTTCCGGTCGCACCTAAAATAACCTGGAGCTTTTTGCCTTGCTCTACGCCTTCCACTACCTTTTTGATAGCTTCAGGCTGGTCTCCGGTTGGCTTGTATTTAGATACGATTTTGAATGGGTGTGAATTATCCATGTTTCTTGTTACGTTTATCTCTTGTTGAATAGGTCAAAGGATCGAATCCCTCTCCCTTAATTGCGTTAGCTGTTGTTATAACAACAAACGCATGAGGATCAAATTGGGCGATTGCACGCTTCAATTCCTCTGTTTCTCTATAATAGACGACACATCTAAGCATCTTCCTAGGAGTGCCTGTATAGCCACCTGTGACGTCGATGATTGTGGTCGCGTGGTCCATCGTGTGTTCAACATACTCTTTAATTGGGTCAAAGTTCTCAGAAATGATTTCAAAGATGACGTGCGAATGACCTTCAACATAAATGAATTTGATGGCAATGGCGCATACCATAGCGCACATGATGCCAATCAATCCATTGATGATGTTTCCGAAGACAAGCATACCAACCAAGACAAGCGAGCCATCGATAATGAAGCTTGCGACACTCTCTTTGATTGCAGTGTATTTGCCGATGATGGAGACAAAGACATCAACTCCGCCAGTTGATCCGTTTCCATAGTAGGAAATAGCGACGCCCGAACCAACAAGAAGTCCTCCGAAGATAGCGACAAGCATCATTGATGCAGGATCACCTGTGTTAGAGGTCAAGACATCTAATCCGATGTTTGGGGTGACCAATCTATAGATGAGTGTATTAAATAAAGGATATAAGATAGCCGCCATCAAAGTGTTCAACGCGAACTTCTTTCCAAGAACGATCAAACCGACCAACCAGCATATAAGCTGAATAACCCAGACAAGAATATCTATGCAATCGAAACCAATAAGTGGCTGAATTGCTTTGTTTATCAAAAGAGCGATTGATGTAACGCCTCCGACAACAAGTCCTGCAGGCTCAATGAATAAACCTGCGCCTAAGGCAACTAAAAGGCATCCGACCGCAACTAAAACCAAGTCCATTGTGAACAAATGAACTTTTTTCTTTTTACTCATTGTCTCATTCGTGGCCATGTGTTTTTGCCTCCGTCTCTAAATAGGAGAACAGCAATCTATCGAGGTCTCCATCCATGACGCCGAAGACGTCTGATGTCTCATAACCTGATCTGTTATCTTTAACCATCGTATATGGGCAGAAGACATATGATCTAATCTGTGAGCCCCACTCGATGTTCTTTTGTTCGCCAACGATGGATTTCATCTTGGCTTCACGCTCCTCGATTTTTCTCTGCATGAGTTTATCGGCGAGCATTTCCATACAGGTCTGCTTATTGAATAACTGTGAACGTTCGACTTCACAGGAAACAACAATACCTGTAGGTATATGCGTGATACGGACGGCTGAAGAAACCTTGTTGACGTTCTGGCCTCCAGCACCACCGCTTCGGAATGTGTCAACTCTTAAGTCCTTCTGGTCGATGACGACATCTGATACCGCACCAAACTCAGGAACGACGTTGACTGATGCGAAAGATGTGTGTCTTCTAGCATTCGCGTCGAATGGTGAGATGCGCACCAAACGATGAACGCCTTTCTCGCCCTTAAGCATGCCGTATGCATTGTGCCCAGATATCTTGACCGTTGCAGATTTGCATCCAGCTTCTTCGCCGGCTTCATATATCAAAACCTGCCATTTGAAGTTGTGACGCTCTGCCCATCTCTGATACATGCGCAAAAGCATTTCAGCCCAGTCCATGGCCTCTGTTCCACCAGCGCCAGGATGAACTTCAAGTGTGACGTTTAAAGCGTCGTATTCGCCTGTAAACAGCAAAATATTGCGCAAATCAGCGATATTCTTGTTTAAATCGGCCTCCGTTGACTCGATTAATTCCATCATTTCCGTATCTGATGGGTCGAGCATCTCGAAAAGGTCCATGAGATCTTTATAATCCTGGACGATTTTCGTATACGAGGTAACCTTACCTTTTGTTTCGTTTAGTTTGTTAACTACAGCGATAGCGGACTTCTGGTCATTCCAGAATCCTTCTTCGTTTTGTTTTTCTTCCAACTCGGAGACTATCTTGTTTAGCTTTTCGAGGTCAAAGAGAATCACCGAGCTGGGTAACAAGCTTCCCAATACTTTGAGAGTCTTGCTTCAATTCCCATAGCTCTTTCATTCTATTCCCTTCTTATTTTGCTTCTCCGAAATCCTCTTCGGTTGCTGGAGCTTCTTTCTCGCAGGTGCACTCGCCTTCTGCACAGTGGTGGCACTCGTGCTGTTCTTCAGCCTGAGCAGCCTTAATTTCATCAGCGTGCTTAGCGATTAAATCCTGAACCGCGCCCGGTCCTTCGATTGCAGCGTCTGCGTGCTCGTGAACTGGAGCAGGTGCTGGTGTTGGAGCAGGTGCTGGAGGTGCCTTTCTCTGAATTCTGACATTTAAGAGGTTCAAACATGTGTCATGAGCGACTTTGTCGTTCATTTGCTTGAACTGGTCATAACCTTCGTTGACGTAGTCCTGAAGAGGGTTTGTCTGTGCGTATGAACGTAATGAGATACCATCACGCAAGTGTGACATTGTGTCGATGTGAGTCTGCCAGTTCTGGTCGATGACTCTTAATGCGACATATCTCTCAACCTGGTCAGCTTCTGTTGATGACCAGCCTTTTCTCTTTTCGATGTATAACTCGTAGAGAGCTTCGCCTAAGTCTTCGCCAGCCTCTTCAACTGAAGCGCCGTCGAATGCCTGAGCGTTGATTGTGCCTGGAGCCATGAATGCTGGTTCGACATTCTTCTTTAATGCCTCACCTGAGATGAGTTCTTCTGCGGTTGTTGTATCGATTGATCTCTCAGCGATATACATACCACATGTCTTGAAGAAGTCGTGAACGAGGTCAACGATATCCTCTGCGTAGAGGATTGAGTCTCTCTTCTTGTAGATGATGTCACGCTGCTTAGCTAAGACGTCATCGTAGTCCTTTAAGTTCTTACGTGTATCGAAGTTTCTACCTTCAATCTGCTTCTGAGCGTTGGTGACAGCGTTCATGAGCATCTTGTTCTCGTATGATTCTTCCTGTAACTGCTCTGTGAAGAGTTTACGGATGTTCTCTGGTGCGAATCTTCTCATGAGATCGTCATCGAATGAGACGAAGAATCTTGAATAACCGACGTTACCCTGACGTCCTGAACGTCCACGTAACTGGTTGTCGATACGACGTGATTCGTGTCTTTCTGTACCGAAGACGCATAAACCGCCGAGTTTTTCGACTTCTGGAGTGAGCTTAATATCGGTACCACGGCCTGCCATGTTGGTAGCGAGTGTGACTGATCCGACTTCACCTGCGTGTGAGATGATTTCAGCTTCGCGAGCCTGGTTCTTTGCGTTTAAGACTTCGTGTGGAACTCCTGCTGCTGTTAAGAGAGCGGAGATTTCTTCGTTAGATTCAACGGAGACGGTACCGATAAGGACTGGCTGGCCCTTTTCGTGTCTTTCTTTAACCGCTTTAACAAGTGCTTTTAACTTTGCATCGTGTGTAGCGAAAATGAGGTCTGTGTCATCAACACGCTGAATTGGCTTGTTGGTTGGGATGACGATAACCTTCATGTTGAAGATTGTGATGAACTCTTCTTCTTCGGTTTTTGCTGTACCGGTCATACCAGCGAGCTTTGTGTAAAGACGGAAGAAGTTCTGGTAGGTGATAGTTGCCATGACAACTGTTTCCTGTTTGATTTCAACGCCTTCCTTAGCCTGGATTGCCTGCTGGAGACCATCGTTGTATTCACGTCCTGGCATAACACGTCCTGTGAACTGGTCGATGAGCTGGATTGTGTGGTCCTTATCAACCATGTACTCGACGTCGCGAGCCATGATGTAGTTTGCCTTTAATGCCTGGTGGATACGGTGAACGAGGTCGTTGTTCTCTGGATTGTAAAGGTTTGTGACACCGAACAATCTCTCAGCCTTATCGTTTCCTGATTCAGTTAAAGAACATGCCTTGTCTTTGACATCGATTGTGAAGTCGACGTCCTTCTTAAGCATTTTGCAGAAACGGTCTGCAACCTGATACTGGGATGCTGCTGATCTAGCACCACCAGAAATGATTAATGGGGTTCTTGATTCGTCGACTAAGACTGAGTCAGCTTCGTCAACGACTGCGAAATGTAATCCTCTCAAAACACGGCCTTCGAGGTTTGGTGCCATGTTGTCACGAAGATAGTCGAATCCTAATTCGGAGTTTGTTGTGTAGGTGATGTCGCACTTATATGCATCTCTCTTCTCGGATGTGCTCTTTGAAGCGAGGTTAACGCCGACTGTGAGTCCTAACCAACGATAGATCTGGCCCATCCACTCAGCGTCACGAGAAGCTAAGTATTCGTTAACGGTAATGACGTGGACGCCTTTGCCTGTTAATGCGTTGAGATAAACAGCCATTGTAGCGGTCAAGGTTTTACCTTCACCGGTTCTCATCTCGGCGACGTTGCCTCCGTGAAGAACCAATGATCCAATGATCTGAACTTTGAATGGTTTCTGGTGGAGAACTCTCCAACCTGCTTCTCTAGCGACAGCAAATGCTTCGTATTTGATGTCATCTGTTGTTTCGCCGTTTGCGAGTCTTTCTCTAAACTCTACGGTCTTGTGCTTTAATTCTTCATCGCTTAAAGCTGTCATAGCTTCGTCATAGGCAATAACTCTGTCCGCTTCTCTAGCGTACTTGTTGAGCTCTCTTTCCTCGAGACGGAAAATCTTTTCAATAAAATTAGCCACGATGTATTCCTCCTGAAAGTCGTAAAAGATAATACCATTAACAATAATGGTAAGCAACGAGGTACTAAATTATCGGAGCCTTTTGGCTCAATTCGCAGGGATTTTTTGTGTGAGACATCACCAAAAATTTAATCTTTTTGGCACCATTGGCCTTTATAAGGTTTGTGCAAGCTACGGCAGTCGCGCCAGTTGTAAGAACATCGTCAACGAAAAGAACCTTCTTCCCTTTGATATCTACTCCATCAACCCATTTGAGATATCTGCCAACTTCAGCACGTTCATTTCTAGATAAATCAGCTTGTTTGACATCGCTTGTTTTCTCTATTGCAGACACCATCTTCAAGCCTAGGCACGAGAACATTTCAACAACATGGTTAAAACCACGTTCTTG
>DCHU01000074.1:0-627 GCA_002314915.1 Caryophanales bacterium UBA1744 | reverse complement strand
AAGAGAATGGCTTTGATTTCTTCGTTGTAATCGTAACAGAAAACACCTTCTACTCCATTGCTCAGTTTAACGTTCTTAATCCTTGGGTTTAGATGCCTAAAACAGCGAGGACAAATCGGTGTGTTTGACTCCAAGATAGAGGCAAAAGATTCTTCCTTGATCGGATTAAAACACACCTTACAGATAGGTGTTGCAATATCGAATCTCATCTATGGCCTCTCTCATGGCAGCAGTCTCTTTCTTAGCAAGGAAATAAACATCACCTTCTGGAGCGTCAATCTTACGTCCCGCCCTACCCGCTATTTGTATTAGTGTCGCTGAGTTGTATATTCCTTCGTTGTCAGCGTTTGTGACGATGACCTGAAGATTTTTGATTGTGACACCTCTTTCTAAGACTGAAGTCGTAATCAAATAGTCTAGATTCCCCTTCTTGAACTCGGATATTACCTCTTCTCTATTCGTACATTTGCTGTGAACAAAAGACCCTCTCGGAATGAAGGATTTTACTTTGCTATATATCTCTTCACACTCATTGATTGTCGGCGCAAAAACCAAGCATTTTTTATCAATTTTCCTGTAATTCATAAGTTTTTTGATGACAAACGCCAATTGAAATAGTTCCGAATC
>DCHU01000015.1:38115-52064 GCA_002314915.1 Caryophanales bacterium UBA1744 | reverse complement strand
GTTGCACTTAACATTACAATTTACCTTGCCTTTTTCGCTAATCATTCTATAGTGGTCGCTATGGAATACATCGTAGAGCACGGAAGACCAGCTGATACCACAGGTAGACTCGACAAAGAGATTGCAGTCTATGACTTACTCGACAAACTCGGCATCGAATTCGATAGGCTTGATCATGAGCCAATATTCGAGATGGCCCGTTTAAAAGAAGTGAGAGAACACCTCGGAATCAGCATCAACAAGAACTTATTCTTATGCAACACCCAACAGACGAGGTTCTATCTTCTCTTAATGCCGGGAGAAAAGCCGTTTAAGACAAAAGAGTTGTCCAAACAGGTAAATTCATCAAGACTGTCGTTTGGGCCTCAGGATAAGCTGTTAGAGTTACTTAATGTCACACCGGGCTCAGTTAACATCATGACCCTCATGTATGACATCGAGAACAAAGTCCAGCTCATCATTGATGAGGATTTAATCAAAAACGATTACTTTGGACTGCATCCGATGATTAACACAACTAGTATCAAAATCAAAAAAGAGGACATACTTGATAACTATCTGAAGTACGTCCATCACGAACCAATAATTGTTAAATTAGTTGGAGAATAGACCGCAACCAACTACAAAAACGCAATCATCTTAAACTCATAAAGGCATGATATTTAATCAAGCCTTTTTCTATTTCTGGATACATATTTATAATAAGTGCATGGTAAACCTGAAGAAGAGAGTCATAACATGGGTGATTGTCATCCTCCTCCTTTTTTCAACGAGCATCATGGACACTCTCCCAAGGGATATTGTTCCTGAGATTGTCCGCCACATTTGGGATATCTATGAAAGCGTTATTCATTTCGGTCTCATAACCTATTGGACCTGGCGCGTTTTAACGCGTTTCCAAAAAGGCGCGACGAGACAACTGTTCGCCTTGATCGCTTTGCTCATCTACATGTTCTTGGTCGTTAAGAACATAAAGTGGTACATCGCCTCGGATGATGACTATGCGCTCATAAGATATTGCTGGTATCTGATGTATGTCCCAATGCTTGGCATACCTCTTTGCTCATTCTATGTCGCCATGCTCCTGAACAAGCCAGATGATGCAAAGCTTCCTAAAGGAATGCATTTGGTAACCATCATCACCGTTGCTTTAGGAATCCTTGTTTTAACAAATGACCTTCATCAGCAGGTTTTCTATTTCAAAGGCCCTGGACCTCATTACGACACGAATTACTCATACCATTGGGGCTATTACGCCGTATTCGGTTGGATTGGCGTTCTTATGATTTCGTTCATCGTAAGACTCATAAGAGGCTGCAGACTTGAGAAGAAGTTATCTTTATACACGCCATTGATTCCGATGATTTTGGCCACGATTTACGCGGTTCTCTACGCTTTTGGCATCAAGTTGAGAGGCGCGGACATCACAACGACATTCTCAATCGCGACAGTCGCAACGTTGGAACTTGCGATGTATGCCGGTTTAATCCGCATCAACACCGGATATGAGGAAATCTTCAAAGAGAGCAAAATCAACGCCGTTATCATGGATGAGGAATATAACGTCAAATATAAGAGCAAAAACGCTCTCCCATTAACTGATGAGATGCTAAGAGAAAGTGCAAACCATCAAATCAAATACGACAAGAACACGGTCGTCAGATCCCATAAACTCGAATTTGGAACAGTCGTCTGGACCGAAGACATAACCAAATACAACGAATACCTCGAAGAACTAATAGCCAACAAAACCGCTTTGCAGGACCAACTCGCTTTAGAGCAGGAGAATTATGACACAAGAGACCGCCTTAACGCGATTGCCGAGCAGAACAGGATTATGGACACCCTCATCAAGGAAAACGCCCAGAAACTCGAAAAAGCCAAGAATCTTTTAGATTCAGTAGACGTAAACTCACCTCATAGTGAGAAAAGAGCCCATTTAGGCTACGCATCATTGATTACAACCTACATCAAACGTAAGAGTAACCTCGTTCTTTTATCCATGAACCACGGACATATCTCCAGTGATGAGTTGAGACTTTCGATTGAAGAATCGTTGATGACACTCAACATAAGAGGAGTGGAATACGCTACAAACTTCACCTCTGACATAGACCTCACAAAAGACGATGTTTTCAAATGCTTTGACTTATATGAAGAAGTTGTGGAGTCATCAGTCTTTGATATTTCTCACGTCATGGTCAAACTCCGTCAGGTCGGAGAAACCGTTAAATTCACGATCACCGCTGTTTCAAGTAAACCTCTTGGAGAGATAAAGGGTATCGACCCTATAAGCGAAGATGATGAGTATACTTATTCAATCGTCTTGGAAGGAGAGAAGTATGCCTAGTCGCGGACCTTATATCCTTGCTTTGATAATCATTGCTACATTCTCCATCTTGGTAGTTCTCCTCCATGTTTTCGTCATCGAGAAAAAGAGGATAGGAAAACACTCTATCAGAGAGTCCATCAACCACCTTCCTGTCGCTTTGGCAGTCTTTGATAGAAATGGTTTAGTAAAGCTCTCCAGCAACGCGATGAACGAGTATTTTAGAGAATACACAAAGGTTGATTTGCAGAACCACGAACAGTTGATTGCAGCGATTGAAACCCTTGAACCTCAAACACTCAAATCTATTAGTGATGTTCGAGTATATTTGTTACCTAATGGTGTTTACTTTATGTACCAGGAAAACAAGATCACTATCAATGAAATCGACAAGTATACCGAGTGTATTTTCTTCGACGTAACCGAACTCCATAAACAGGAAATGGAGCTTCAGGAACAGTCCAGTGAAATCATGAAGAGAAGAGAGTCTCTCCAGGAGTTGTCGGACAACCTTTTGGAGCTTGGAAAAGAGAGGGAAATCCTCACTGCAAAGACAAACATCCACAACCAGATGGGCAGCGCTTTAATCTCCGCTAGACAAGCCCTCACAAGCGATGATGAGAAGTTGATTGACGAAGCTTTGGCGAACCTTGACAAAATCGTCACGAGTTTGGGCAGTGGAGAGGTCAAACCTGATATGGATATTGAAATCGATGATCTTATGCACGACGCCTCATCTTTAGGCGTATCAATAAGCATCGATGGCACAATCCCCGATGAGAGAGACGTAAAGTCATTCATATTGCTCGCAATTAGAACTGCGTTGACCAATGCGGTTCAGCATGGACACGCCACCTCGTTGGACGTGAAAGTGTACTCGCTTGACGATAGATACGTTATAAACATCACCAACAACGGAGAAACCCCAACTGAGGACATCGTTCCACGTGGAGGACTTAAGAATCTCATTAGACAGGGTGATAGAAGAGGTTACAAAGTGTCTATTTCATCAAAACCTCGTTTAGAGTTACAATTAATCATCAAAAAATAACGCCATGGTAAAAACATTAATCGTAGAAGATCAGAGAATCACAAGAGACTACATCCGCGGAATGCTCGAGGAAACGGGCAGATACGAAATCGTGGATTGTCTTTCTGACGCCTCTTTAGCCGCGCCTAAGTGCGACAAGGATGAAATCGACTTAGTGGTCATGGATGTTTATACATCGGGCTCAAAAGACGGAATTGACGCAACAGAAGAAATCAAGGCCAAGCACCCTAATATCAAAGTGGTCATCGTCACCTCGATGGTTGAAGTGGGATACCTTGATAGAGCAAAGAAGGCAGGCGCTAACTCATTCTGGTACAAGAACATCTCTAAAGAAAACCTCCTTGGAGTAATCGATGCCACCATGTCAGGCAAGTCAATCTTCCCTGAGAAGACTCCTCCTGTAATGATTGGAGAAGCAAGTTCAGAAGACTTCACAAAGACCGAAATCAAAATCCTTAGACTCATCATTGAAGGCCTTGAATATGACGAGATCGCTGACAGATTAAATTGTTCCTTAAACACCGTCAAAACACACGTTACGCATATCCTTGCGAAAACGGGTCACGGCAATAGGACAAAGCTTGTTATCGACATCATGAACAAGAACTTCATCATTGCAAAAAATTAATAATAAATATTAAGTGAAACCGGCCTCAAAAAAATGCTGGTTTTTCTTTTTGTTTCGCCCTATAGTTATGGTGGCCACCCAAAAGATGACCCTCTGAATGAGTAAGCTTAAAAATGCGGTGTTTATCTAGAACCGGTAACAGGGTTCTCTATAAACAAAATATTCTTAAACTTGATGATTCATAGCCAATATACGGGGATATCACCGTTATTTTGACTGCAAATCCACACTATTTTCTGAGATTTAATCTTTTTGGACGCCTTTTAGGAGGATTCAATTTATGGATCAGAACACAATTAAAACAATCGAAGGAGTTATAAATTACACCTTCAAAAACAAAGCTCTTTTAACTCAGGCATTCACAAGAAAGAGTTACACAAACGAACACGGCGGTGAGCACAATGACACTCTTGAATTTTTCGGAGATACAGTTATCGGATTCATCACCACAAATCATCTTCTAAACAAGTACAAAACAATCACCGAAGATGGATATTTCATTTCTAGGTTAGATCAGAATGAATTGACAAATCTCAAAGCGGACTATGTCTGTAAATCTGCACTGTCAATGAGGATGAGAGTTATGAAGCTTGACGGCTATCTATTGGTTGGAGAGGGCGATAAAAAACTCGATATAAAAAAAGAGAATAGCGTGCTTGAAGACGCCTTTGAAGCGTTGGTTGCTGCGATGTACATCGATTCAAACCAGTCCATTGCTTCAATCCAAGAACCCGTTGTCAAGATGCTCGGATTAGATGATGAAGACCTTGGCGAGTTATTCGAAAAAGTAAGAGAAGCATATAAATCGCTTACCGGAGAAGAGAAGTGCCATATCTCTAAGTTCGAATTCGATGGCGAGGGGCTTGTAATTAGAATGCCGATCGTTGTTTCTAAACATAGGATCGGATGCTTTATGTTTAAGGGCAAAGATAGAGCCTCCGCCCTTGAAGACGCATTATTAAAAATCGAAAAAGCCAAAAAAGGAAAACTCATTCAGTTCTTGATGAAGATTAGGCCTTCCGATATGGAATCATCTATCAATACGGTTCAGGAACTAGAACAGAAACACTTCATCAGCAACGTCGAGTACGACTACGAATCTATCGAAACCGACAACATGATCACTTGGAAGGCTTCGGCTGTCTGCACGAGCGAATTCTTTGATGACATCAATGCCCAGGAGAAAACCACCTTCCCATGGATGCCTAACATCGACAAGAAGACCGCCAAAAAGATGGCGGCATGCCACCTATTAACCAGCCTATTTGGTATTGATAACACAATTCATCTTATGCGCCTTGCAAAGACGGTTCAGGATGTTAAAGAGGATTTCTCAGACCCTCAGTATATGGAACTATTGGCACAGATAATCGCATACCAAACAACGGAAAACGAGGAGATGCTTGATGATTACATCTTCAATCTCGATTGGGATTTGGAAACCTTTATAAGAATAGAAAACAAGCTTGAATCTACGTTGAAATAAACGGTTTAGACCCTGAAATTCAATTGAAGAGTAAGGGTTTTTCTATTTCAAAAGAAAATTAGTTAAGTTTTTATTATTCTAATAAAGTGCAAGATTGTCTATAAAATAAGTAATTGTGAGACAGTAAGATAATAAACAGAGTGTGCAAAAATGTTTATTTAATATAGGTATTTGATTACCGATATCTTAGCCCAAACTAACTGTCACTTTTTTACTACAAAATGTACGGTATTTAAATTTCCGCAAAAGATTGTCCATTTTATTGCTGTTTATCCCTAATATTTGCATTTGCACACGCAAAATAAAGCGTATATTATGTACGCGTAGGCAAAGCATCGGAAACGATGTGACGCAAAGCTAAGAGGGCCCGATATCAGGCAGCCAGCTGCACATTCGAAGGAGAACGGCAGATGGGTAAAAAGACCTTACTAATTCCAGTAATGTCCCTGATTGTAGGCCTGTTTTCTTTTGTCACCGCAACGGCCGCATGGTTCACAGCAAGCCAGAGAGTAAACGTGGAAGTTGGCAACATTGCCGCTGTTGCAATGGGTGCCGATCTTGAGTCGGTATCACTCATCAAATTCGACTATCCAGAATTCTCGGTCGGCGATGAAACGCTCATCGATTATTTGGCACCTGAAAACGGAACAGTCTCCACATACCCATTCAACGAGACCGAACAGAAATTCGGCAAGACCGTTGATGGTGAATTCGAAGCCTGTGACGTCATGAATCTCTATGACCCATTGGATATCTTGATTTCAGGCAAAGACTTAGCCTCTTTGAACTGTAACGTCATTTATGAAGTCAAACTCAATGTCGGAGCTGGCGCATCTGCAACAATAAGAGCGAAATCCGATTTATTCACCAAGACGGCAGGAGAAGGAGAACTCAACGCTTCAACCTGCATCGATTTCGATTTCTATTCTCCTAGTGATTTGAACTCAGAATCACTCATGGACGGTGAGACCAAGCTATATATCCCAGATTTCATCGAAGCGGGAAGAGTCTTAACCGAAACCGAAGAAACATATTACAAACTCAGCTATTTATCCCATCTTGATGATGAACACAAGAACTTCTATGAAGACGACGTTGATAATGTTGACCTCGGAAGCAAAACAGTCACTGCTGATGAGAATGGAATAGTAACGATATACGTAAACGCAAACTACTCAGTCGAACAGCTCGAACGCTATGCGACAACAATGTCATTCGAAGTAATTCGAGTCGTTTTCGATTATAAGTTCGTCTTTACAGTTGATACGGGGGAGGTAGTCTCAAATGAAGAGAATTAATCCTGCGTACGCTTTAATGACGCTCATTGGCATGTGCGTTGTGTCTATCACATTATGCACAGTGTGCTGGTTCGGACCTGCAAGAACGGGCACGGGAGAGAACGATGCTATCGACGGGCAGATCGGCCTTCGTTCATACTTCTATGACGGCAACGGCACGGAAGAAAACCCTTACGAAATCGTAACCTCAACCCATTTATATAACTTATCCCGTCTTCAGAACCTCGGCATTTTCGATTCCCAGAAATATTACTTCCAATTAGGACACAACTTCTCGGATGACCCAATGAACCCTGATTACAGGTGCATTAACTACAACTCAAACAATGAGCAAACAAGGGATAAATTCCTTGATATGCAGAGATTCTGCGAAGTTTCTAGAGTCGTCGCTATCGGAGGTGAAGGTGCGCCATTTAGAGGCACTTTCAACGGAAAAGGTTTATCGATTAGAAATTTAACTATCACTGGAAACCCTGAGGATATCGGTTTCTTTGGCTACATCGCAAGCGATGGAATCGCAACCGATTTTGTCCTTGAGAATGTCACGATCAATTCTATTGGATACTCAGAAACCCCCCGTTTACCGAATTATTTGGCGCAGAAGTCGATGACATTTTTAACGAGCAGGGCAACAATGGCTGCTTCTCACAAGCGGACCTCAGATTTAAAGATGGCGCCAATGATGAGGTAACTCTTCATAATACGCAGGGTATCGGTGGTAGGTCATATGACCATATCAATGCGTCCACAAAGACCGTGACAATAGGGGACACCATCTATGCCGATTCGTTCTTTACCCCAACATTCCCTAACGATGACACATTCGATTACTCATGGAGATTCTCAACAAATGTCTTAGAGAAATACACGGATAACGGAGTTGAAAAAGGAAGAATAAACCTCTCTTTACTGAAGAACTCCCCGGAATTCAACAGTGGTGCGAACGCTCAGATTGACTCGCGTATCTATTTAATCGCTAATAAGACCATCAACGGCTACACATACTCACGTGTCATGCAGTCATACGTATGCGAGTTCTATAGCAACGGTTCGACGAACTATAATGACGGGACATATTCATTCTCCATCTTTATGGACCATAGAGAAGGGGAAGGGTCGACATACCATCACGGAAACAACATCGGCTACCTCGCTGGTCACGTCGACGGCATTATGAAAGATTGCTATGTTTATAACGGCACTTTTAACGTCAATAACACTGCAGACCAAGTTCATATCGACACCGAATCTCAAACTGGCTTAGTTGGAGAAATTGGTATTAACGTTGAAAACTCAATCGATCCTGATATCGGATTAACCACAAAAGGCGATACGGGCATCATGAACTTCTCAGGCATCTACAAGATGATCAGAAACGATGCAGCGGTGGGAACATCTTTGTGGTCTAACTTTGGATACGACTCCTCCGGTAATAGAATCAGCTTCTTCTCGTATAACAATCTCCTCAACGAAGGATACGTGAACTACAAGGACTATCTCCGTACTGATGACTCATCTAGCGAATCTACAAAGCATTATATTTCAAAATACAACAGCGCGGCTCTCGTCACAGACAATGGTGTCAATATGAGCGCAACCTCTGGAGAACTCCAATATATCAACACTGTAGACTTCAAATATAACAAAGTTATCCAGGATACAGCTGAAGTGGACAGGGGTTTGGGTGTCTTCAAGCTTGCCACAAGCGACGGAGGTGCAAACCCTACATATCTCGACCAGATTGGCAAATGCCAAATCATCAACGGAACCGCCTTGAATAAGGTTTATTTCTCAACGGCTGAGCTAGACCACACGAAATTCGGTTATGGCGAGGGACTTTGGAACGATACGTGGGGATTAACCGCCCCAAGCGCTTCCAAATATTATTGTGAAATTATGGATACGATGCCTACATACGGCGACACAAGAACGTGGGATCCGATACTTGAAAGAGACTTGAATTTCTACATAGAGATGGATTTATCTCAAGCCTCTGCTGCAGCGGGCAAGAACTTCTTCTATAACACCGATAGCCCGTTCTTGACCGAGTATCTGAGATACAAACTCATCAACAAGGAAGGTGAGAAACTTGATCCAGGTGAAAAGAGATTCGGCTTCATGTTCAGAGATGCCGAAGGTGTCGTTATCGACAGTCTTTCGTCTTATATGCCTGTTAAGAAACCTACAGCGAAGTTCTCTTATAGAGAAAGTGATGGATCTTATAAGTATTACCCGTCTAACACAATCACATTTAGAATCGATAACCCAAACGGCGCTAACGTATCTGTCGTCGCAACGGGAACGAATAACACGACGATATTCTCGTACAATCCTGATTCTTCAAGCGCTTCAGATATTACCCCTGTTTATTCGATGTTTACATCCCCGTCTGACAAAGTGGACTCTGCCCCATATTTCACTTACGACGTCACCGATGGAACAACATCAACTGTTGCAACGGTTCCCCCAGCCACAAAAGACACGCTGAAAAGAGGCGGAAAGCTGATCGGTCACATCTTCAAGCTTCCTCAGGGAGACTACTGCATCGGATGCGATACGGCTGGCGATGCCAAGAGCTCGAATATTTACATGCTCGCTGTCCAAGGCCAAACCGAATCGAATATCGGCGATGTCGAAATCCCGTCGCTAGGCGCTGCGGAAGTCGACGTAGACTTCTTGCTCTTTGATCCGGAGGGAGAAAAGAAGAAGGCCAAATTCTCCTTTAGGATAACGATGAATTCCAGCCCTGGACTATTCGTTGTAACCGGAAGCGGCGGTTATATTGTCATCACGTTTGATGTTAGTGACGCATTCGTCGACTCGCTCACCACTTACGACAGAAACAGTTCTATACATTACCAAGTAAACGGTGTTGATCAATCCGTATCCAATTACAAATACACAAGATAGAAAGGAGATACCAATGAAGAAACGCAACCTCATAGTTATATTAATCGCATTCTTCGCGACCGTTTTGTCTTTGGTTTGTTTCACTCCATCTATCGTTAAGGCGGTTAAGACGAATTTTAGAGAGTACGAAGACCAGAGTTTTGTTTACATCGATGATAACGGATATAGATACAACGTATTCCCTCTTGAGCACAATCTCCCGACAGGTGACCTAGCGGTTTCTATCGCTTGGGGAGAAGATTCAAATAACACTCCAACAAATCTCACGGTCCCTTCAACCTTCACCGCAAACACCCATAACGGAACGAAGAACTGCGTAGTCTTAGCCCTTTCCAAGAATGCTTTTGCATATTGCGACTTCGAATACGTAACGCTTCCATCAAACATCATGGAGATGAAGGAACAATCATTCATTGGTTGTGTTAATCTCAAAGAGATTACAATTCCTCATCAAATCACTGAGATCAAACAATCTTGTTTCCTTGACTGCCGCGCTTTGATGAGTGTTAAGTTCCTCGATGAGGACGGAGATGAGCAGAATTATTCAGCGAATCTTGAATCGATTGGGGATCATGCTTTTGCCTCGTGCCAATCAATCACCACTTTCAACTTCCATGACATGGCCTCTTTGACCTATATTGGAAAGAGTGCATTCCAGGGCTGTGTGAAACTCGTCAGAGCCTTATTCCCTGAAACGAATCTGGATATCCAGACGTACGCTTTCGCGAATTGTCCAAGTATGAACATCGCCCATATACCGTTAACCGTGAGCCACATCGGATCGTATGCTTTTGCCGACTGCAGCAAACTCACTCTATTCTTCGTCGCCACCTCAAAACCTTCGTATGACACAGACTTCATGAAACTCAGGACCGCAACAAGCGATTCTTCAGAAATCCCTGCCCAATACGGTTTCTCGTCGATTCTCGTCGATGATTATCACCCAGACTTCATTTTCACCATCACTGAGGCCGTAATCAGAATCAATGGAACAACCAAAGGCACAAACGAATCGGATCTGCCTGTTCTACAAACAAGCAGAAGATACGCTACGATTATCGGCTATGCCGGTAATGGCGATGAGACAATCGACTTCCACAAGGCGGAATTGGACGGAACCACAGGTAAGAATCTCGACACCCTTTACATACCAAATGCCTTGAAGCAGTTCCCGACCGCGGATGAATCGCTGCCTGTTTCGATAATCGGTAAGAATGCATTCTACGGAATGGAGTTCATTCAGAAAATCGTCTTCCCTGAGAACTTGGTCAAGATTGAGGATTCCGCTTTTGCGATGTGCAAAAACATCGAATCCGTAGATTTCGAAGCGTGCACAAAACTTGGAGAAGTGGGCCCATATATATTTAAAGCGTCGAGCGATGACACAAACTTCATCACGGAATTAAGGCTTCCGGCATCTCTTAAAATCATCGATGGCAGTGCATTCCGTGGCCTGACTCATTTGAAATTGCTCAAATTCAGGACAGCGAGTGACGGGGATACCGCCCAAGATAAGATAGATAGACCTAATAGGCTATTCGCAATAGGAAGGCACGCTTTCCAAGACTGCGGCAAAGAAGAGTTCAGTTCTTCGACCGTCACCTCGACAGTCTTGCTCCCAAACTCCTTATCAGATGGGAAAATAGTTCAACTTTATAGGCAATGGGGATGGACTACAAACAACACTGACGGTGGCATTCCTGACTGCCAAATGGACACTAATAAGAACCAATCCAACAAAGAAATAGGACGTTCTGGCTATGCGGTTGCCGCCAGTTCTTTCTATAATGCCAGATTCTTCAAAACCGTGGAGATGGAGGGGTGTTCTTGTTCCAATACCTACAGCGACGGCACTATCAACCATTCATGCAACTGGGTCTCCTTTGGAAAACAGGCGTTCTATAACACATATATAAAACAATTCATCTCCTCACCTTTGTTGCATCATCTTCATATTGAAGTATTCGATACCTGTAAATATTTGCAGAGCGCTCTTCTCTATGCCGACAAGGGCTATAACCCAAACAGAACAACCGATGACTGCGGAATCGATATCGGAGCATCGACTCCTATCACATATTACAGTTCCAGCGCATATCCTCCGCAAATCGCTTGGAAACACAATGTTTTCTCTAAGTGCGAAAACGTCGTCGTATATGTCAATTATTCTCAAAGCTTGGTTGACCCGGCCCTCGACTCGAGACTTGCCTACAAAAACGACTTATTAGTCTGTTTCTATCGCGATCAGCGCGCCAACGCAACATTCCAGAGCGATAACGCGACCGGTTGCTATCCTGACAACGCCAACGACGGCGATACCAACAAGGCGATTTACGGCAGCTCCTCAAGAATCAACGTGCCGGTTTATTACGATGTGGACCTTGATGAATTGAAAACGAGACTTGATGACTCTTATATGTACCTTGAGAGAGGAACCGGTTCAGATAAGTACTCAATCATCACCAATTGCACTTTGAATTCGGCCAGCATCAATATGTCCACCTTCAGAAGCGAAAGAGTTGCTGCAGGAGCCCCTGTAAAAGAGGTTGGAGATTGTGCTTTTGCATACAATGACTCACGTACAATAAGACAGATAAAGAACCTTCCTGACACTATTGAGAGAATCGGTAAACTCGCCTTCTATTCCAGATTCCAAAGCGAGTATAAATTCACCAACGGAGGCTATACTCGAATAACCACAGACGGCAATAATTCAATCTCGATTGGCGGAACTTCGTACACCAATTACTGCAAGTTGCCTTCCGCCCTGAAGAGCATTGATACCAAGGCGTTCATCAACCATCAGTTCCTGGCCATAACCATGACATCATCTAACCTTGAATACATGGGGGCAGGTGCCTTCCTGGTCACGGCCACCGTAAAGGGAAACAAATCGACAAACGGAAGTAAACTTCAGACGTTCAACTTCATGAACTCTACATACTTCTCTTTAGAGAATGAGAATATTTACTACAATATGACCAATGGCAATTCAATACTCATTGGAAACTCTCAGGTTCTCGATGGACAGACCGCCAATGTCGTTAAAGCGGGGACCGTCGCTTTAGGCGTTCAGTGCTTGGAAGGCCTTATGGCAAAAACCCTCACCTTACCTTCCTCTTTGACGACGATTTATGGTTATGCCTTAACAACATCAGACGTGGAAGAGATCAATGGTGATTTATCCAACATCAAATACATCAGCCATAGCGCCATCGGCGAGGCGGAAGCGTTCACTGATGATGATCATTACTCAATGAAAATAATGCACCCTTGCACAAGATCCAATTACACCGATAACTATTGGGAAGCTGGGGCGTTCCGCAAGTGCCAGAAACTAAGGAAGATGAACATCCAATCTATGACAAACGTTAAAGCCATAGGCGAAGACGCCTTCATTTCGTGCAGCAATCTTGAAGACATGTTCACTGCAGGCAACCAATACACATACAAAACATATAACTCTTCCTCCAATTCATACTCATCAACCGTGACCAAGACGAATGGAGTTATGGATTGGAGCGGTGCGACCGGACTTAGATATATCGGGTGGGGAGCGTTCAGGGATACCGACAAGACCTTATATGCCCATTTCCCAACATCTTCACCAAAAGGGGTTGAAAGCCAGCTTACGGTCAGAAACGAACAGTTCACAGCCTCCACTGGACCGACAGTTCTCGTCGGAGATCGTGCAGACCAGGCGTATCCAGGCAGAGCTGGCTTAAATTCAGCGAACCATTACGCCGCTAACGCATGGAAGGACACGACGCCATATTACTTTGCCCAAGATGCTACCGACATCATTCCTACGAGCGCGTCATGCGAGTCCGTTAATTATTGGACTTACGATCCGGCTGATACGACTCATAAGACGTTCATATTGCTTCAGACGGCACCGACCGCAAGAGCATATTTCGCTAATAACTAACGGAATAAAGGCTGAAAACAGCCTTTTTCTTTTGTGTGGCGACTTTTGACAACCAAAATGGGTATTCTCTCGTGAAAAATGCGAGAAAGCCCTAAAACGTCTCTTTTCAACAACCATAAATGCTTGTTTCCTTTACGCCTGTTTAGAAATATTACGAAAACACTTGATTTTTCTATTAATGCGTATAGAACAAAGTGTTGGTTATACGAAAAGTATGAAAAGTATAACCGAATATAGAAAGGAGTTCCTATGGAAAAAGAGCTTAAAGGTAAAGCGGTGGGTTCTGCGACTGTTGGCGCGAAAGGCCAGATAGTTATCC
>DCHU01000015.1:0-37899 GCA_002314915.1 Caryophanales bacterium UBA1744 | reverse complement strand
TAGATCACGTCACATTCCACGCGGATGAAGGAAGAATCATCGGATTCATCGGCCGTAACGGAGCAGGCAAAACAACCACAATGAAAGCCATTTATGGCTTAATTGAGATTGATGAAGGCTCAATCATCTTTAATGGCAAGTCCGTTAAAAAGGATGAGATGGATATCAAGAACGACATCGGACTCTTGTTCGGCGGCATCGACTACTATCCAGGGACAAAGATCAAGACCTTAACAAGTGTCACCAAAACCTTCTATTCCAACTGGGATGAAGAGTTATATAGAAAGTGGCTCAAGTACTTCGAACTCGATGAAGAGAAGAAAGTTAAAGAGTTATCTAACGGTATGAAGGTTAAATACGGATTAGCAGTGGCCCTCAGCCATGGAGCAAAACTCTTAATCCTCGACGAACCAACATCTGGACTCGATCCAGTCTCACGTGATGAGGTTTTGGATTGCTTCATGAAGATAGCAAAATCCAAAGGCACGACAATCATCTTCTCAACCCACGTTATCTCTGACCTTGAGAAGTGCGCAGACGACATCGTCTACATCCAGAAAGGAAAGATTGTGGCCGCATCAACATCCGAAGAGTTCAAGAAAGGCTACCTTAAGGTAGAGGGAGAGGACAAAGACCTCCCATTAAACCTCAAGGATAAGATTGGCCACTATAGAGAACACAACGGCAAGTTCGCAGGAACCATTCCTGCTGAATATAAAGCGGACTTCACTAACTACACGGTTTCTGAAGCGAGCTTAGAAGACATAATGTTATATATTGAAAGGGGTGCTGAAGATGAAGAATCTCCTTTTTAAAGAAATAAAACTGTGTGTCCCAACCCAAACATGGATATTCATCGCTCTCTCGATGATGATTGTCATCCCAAGTTGGCCTGTCATGGTTTCTTACGTTTACGTAATCGCAGGCTTTATGCCTCTATTCCCTATCGCGATCGCGAATAGAGACCTCTTATACACCTCAATCCTCCCTGTGAAGAAGAAGGACGTAGTCAAAGGCAAAGTCCTCTTGATGTGCTTCCTTGAATTGGTATCAGTCATCTGGTCAATCCCATTCGCTATCTTAAAACTTTGGGAAACAGGTGTTATGCCAGCAGAAGACGTCTATCCAGAACTCGGAGTTAATCCTGCTTTATTCGGATTCATCCTCTTGATGTTCGGCATGTTCAACCTCATCTATGTCCCTTGGTATTACAAGAAGCCTGGAACAAAGAATGCGGCCGCTCAGTTGGTGAGCATGTTCGCTTGCATGATCTATATGGGCATCATCACCGCCATCTTCATGGGAGTGCCGGGACTCGCTGAATTCATCAATAACCTCACGAATATGGCATCATTAGGCGTAAACCTCGGAATTTTGGCAGCTGGACTCTTGGGATTCTTCGGATTCTCCGCTCTAGCGAACTACCTCGGAGGCAGGGCTTTCCAGAAAGTCGACTTATGATGAAATGGACCAATTCTCATTGAGAAACGGTCCTTTTTCTTTCCGCTAATATATAGATGAGAAATGGTTGTTTTTCAAAAAACCACGAAAAAGCGTAAGAAAACCGGACAAAGCCGATGTGCCTCATCCGGTTCCTCCCTTCCCCTTGTCATGTAGGGAGGATAGGACTATACTACTACTGAGCATCGGAACTCAGGAGTAGGAATCACCTACTTCTTTTTGTTTCCTAGCTCAACTAGTATCAAGAGAATGATAACCAAAAGGATTATCATATCCGACATACAGCCGCATTCCTTTCAACATTTCGAAGGGTACTGGAGGGGTTCTTAGGAGACATGACATGATGATGCCCTCCACTAATAAATACCGAGAAATTTGTTTTTTCCCTTCGACTTTTGCGAACTTTATATTATGAAATTAAAAAAGACTCGATAGTTACGAGCCTTTTTGTTACCTAAATGTGTTTTGAACTTTTTTGAACGGAAGACTCAGTATCTTATCTTCTAACATCCTGAAGGAGTTCAAATCCTTCTCTTTGAACAACGCTTTCTTGTCCTTGTCCGATAAGTCAAACCTCTTATGGATATAGCTCCATATCTCTTTGACTCCAAATGATCCGTTCTTCCATCCTCTTTCAAGGATATATGTCTCAGACAGTTCATGGACATAGGCCTTAATTGCCTCACGTCTAGTGTCTTCATCCTCACCCATCAACATGTCAGGGGTCTCAAGGAATCCTCTTCCTATCATGACCGCGTTTATGAACGGGAATCTCTTCTCTAGGTACTCGATGTCTTCTTTAGTCTTAATCTCTCCGTTAATGACAACAGGGATATTTGTTTTCTTATCCAAACCGTCTAACACATCCAAGTGTAGTGGACCCGAGTACATTTCCTTTGCGGTTCTTGGATGGATTATCAACTCTTTCAGTGGATACTTGTTGAATATCTCAAGTATTGCGTCGAACTCACCAGGATCCCACCAACCGATGCGTGTCTTGACGGAAACCGGTATAGGGCTTCCTTCTGTCACGCCTTTTAGATAGTTATCAAGTCTCTCGAGGTTCCTCAATATGCCCGAACCTTTTTCTTTAGCGGTCACGGTTCCAGATGGGCATCCAAAGTTTAGGTTGACCTCTTTATATCCAAGAGAGGCAAGCCTATTTATCAAAGATAAAGTGGATTCAACATCATTGGAGATTATCTGAGGTACTATTTCCTTTCCTATATCATTGTTCTCAGGGAGGATATCCCTCTCACACTTATTTATTAATCTGCCTTCACCCATAGGAGAGAGGAATGGGATGTAATAGCGGTCTACGCCGGAGAAATGCTTCTCGAAGCAGTTCCTCAATGTGTATACCGTAATGCTTTCTAATGGGGCAAAGTAGACTTTCATGGGACTAATTGTACTCTAAAGGGCAAAAGAAAACCCACTCTTTTAAGTGGGCTTAAGACTTATTGAATCTTTATGAACGTTCTTCCGAGTGGTAAGAACATGAACTTTGCGATTCTCCAATAGATCTTTGCGAATGGGATGCCGACGATTGTGATAGCGCAGATAAGCGCGGTCAATGAGTAGCTTAAGAACAACTCCCAACCAGCGAGGATTGCCCAAACGACATTCAAGAATGTCTTGAAGCCAGATGGCTTTGTGAACTCCGTGTCTTTTCCGAATGGCCATAAGACGAATCCTGCGAGTTTGATGTACTGGATGCCGACGGGGATGAAGAGGATTGTGACGCAGCATACGATGCCGACCGCAAGCATGACCAAGCCCCATTCAAGACCACCGCAGATGAGCCATAAGATGTTGCCGATTGTCCTTCCGATCGCGTTGTTTCTGTTAACGAGGGCGATGATGATAAGTATGACGACTATGACGCCTGCGACTATGCCCGCTATTCCGCCAGGTCCGAGATTTGCAAAGAATTCTTTAATTGCTTCCATAAGGATCTCCTTTATGTGATGACTAGATTTTTTGCCACTTTTTCACCCATTGCAAGAGTTATGTGTCACCAAAGGCTTATTTTTCACAACACATAACAAAAAAGGTAATAAAAACAAACGATAAATACTATATTATTAAACACATAGACATATTTTCAAATTTATGCGTTAAAATATTGCCATGTCATTTCACATCAACATCGTATTACATGAGCCTGAAATCCCACAGAACACAGGCAATATCGCTAGAACCTGCGCCGCATTAGGAGCAAGCCTGCACCTCATTAAGCCTCTCGGATTCGTCATTGATGACAAGCATCTCAAACGTGCGGGCCTCGATTATTGGGACAAACTTGATATCTATTACTACGAGAATATCGAGGATTTCTACGCTAAGCATCCAGACGCTCTCGTGTATTACTTTAGTAAGAAAGCGAAACACAGATATGACCAAGTTCCATATCCAAGCGATGTCTATCTCATGTTCGGCAAAGAAACAAAAGGCATCCCTGAACAGGTTTTGGTCGACCATGAGGAATATTGCCTTAGAATGCCGATGAGAGAAGGGCTCAGATCCCTTAACCTCTCAAACACCGTTGCAATTGCAGCATATGAGGCATATCGTCAAAACGACTTCTCTGGGCTTCAAGAAGAAGGGCAACTCAAACAATTACATTGGAAACAATAAAACCTCCCTAGAACGCTCTAAGGAGGCTTTTTCTTGTGCCTAATTATTTAATTGACAATTAAGCAGCAGCTTCGACGGTGATTGTAAGTGCGTATTCAATTGCTGAATCTGCTTTTGCACAATACATGCCGCCCTGGAGAGTTGTGTCTTTCTCGCCGAGCTTAACTGCTGAGACTGCCCAACCTGTCTCCAGTTCGAGCTTAACTGCGATGAAGTTTCCAACTGTGACCTTGTTGTCTGCAGCAAGTGATGGGCCTGCTGTGAATGAGTAGTCATAGATTTCGACCTTTGTGACGTGATCGTATGTGCCGACTGTGACTGTTGCCTTTTCCACTTCTGGTTCAGCAGCTGGCTTCTTTGTCTCGTCATAGTAGAAGTCAACTTTGATTAAAGCTGAATCTGCGTCTGCGATGAGAAGGCCTGAAGCGTTGAGGCCGAGGTAGCACTTGACGTATCCGTCAAAGACGCCCTGCTCGTTGCCGCCGAGTGTGACTTCTGTTGGCTTGGAACCATCGTTCTTCCATGTGCCGTCAGAGATTGTTGTGACTGCGCCGCTGCCGTTGAATGTGTTCTTGAAGCTTAAAACAGCTGTTAAGTCTGCGTTGAGCTTAAGGTAGCATTCAATGTCTGCTTTTGCGTCGTTGCTGTAGAAGCTGCTCTTTAAGTCAAAACTTAATGTGTTAGCTGGAGCTTCTGATGTTGTTGGTTCAGCTGGTTTTTCGCCTCCGCCGCAAGCAACTAAGCCTCCGACGAGCGCAAGAGCTGATAAAGCGACCAATAATTTGTTTGCTTTCATATTATGTCCTCCCTTTTTATGACAATATTTGTACCCCAAGGTATTAATCCTTGAGGAAAGCACCTGTAATAAGGGCAACATCTGCAATAAGAGATGTCCCGATTGCGATAAGCGATGGAATAAGAGCTTTCCATCCTATTTGATTCACCTTATCGTAAGTGAATTGCGCCGCAATCATAGCTGAGCGCTGGAAAATGATAGAGCCTAGCGTTGCTGTAATCAAGATGATTGCAACACCTCCTGCGATGACTGTAGCGAAGTGGTGTCCCCCGAATTTCACGGAGAGAGCTCCGGTGGCCAAGACGGCTATTGGAGAGATGATTGCCAAAGCAACGACTTCCCCAAATTTAGCAAAGCCATGTCCCGCAACTCCATTTGATACCAAGATGAGGATTAGGCTTGCGATGGTGAACACGAGGGCTGCAAGCGATAAGTAAGAACACTTATTTAGTTTTATCTTATTCATTTTCGCTTCCTCCCTTTTTTCCAACGGTCTTTAGAGCGTATAGCACGGCGAAGGTAATCGCAGCTCCGGCGGTTGCGCCTATTGCGCCCATGTAGGCTCCTCTCCACCAAGTGAAGTTCCAGACCGTTCTCGTCGTGGAATTGTATCTGTTGACGAGATTGCTCTGAGAGAAGACCCATAAGAGCCCCTTATTCGATTCACGGATTGTCGCCTGCATTGTGGCATCGCCTTTGTAAGCATCCTTATTCATGGTCGTTCCATCGACCTGGTTCGCGAATTTGCCATCGATTGTGGTGGTCGTGTAATACGACTGAGCGCCACGGATATCGACGCCTGTTATACCTGCGTAAAGTTCCTGTGATGCGAGGTCCATGTCGTCTTCAATATCGGTTACGGCATAGCCATGGAATCCCCATTCATTTCTCAATATATCGGTGAGCATGCCTCTAGAACATGAGCATTCAACTCCGCCGATTTTGGAGAATGAGGTCATAAGACCTCTTAATCCGGTGTCCTCGACGATTTTTCCAGATTCGTCATACTTGTCGTATTTGGATGATTCGACTGCGATCTGATATGCTCTCAACTCGATTTCACGAGCTCTTTGCTCGGTCATGAATGGAGCGACGCCTTTTCTATTTGTCTCAAGGTCGTTGAAAGCGAAGTGTTTTGCGGCGAGAATGCAGCCGTATTTTTGAGCGCCATAGGATGCTTCTAATGCACATTCTCCAGAAAGAACTGGATCCTCTGAATAATACTCATTATTACGTCCGCAATAAGGAGTCCTATGCGTGTTGAGTCCTGGACCCCAGATGATTGAAATTCCGGTGAATAGCGATTCAATGCCCATGAATTCGCCAACCTCTTCCATAACCTCATGCGAGAAGGTTGAGGCGACGAGTGGTGCGGCAGGAAGAATCTGTCCACTCCATAAGGAGTATTCATCATCATCTTTTATAGCCCAAGGCGCATTGGTGTCTTTGGTTTCCTTTAACTTCAAGACGACGCCGTTTCCGGAGTTCTCAAGCAAGAACGCTTCCTGGAATCCAACAGATTCGACTGAAGGGAAGACAGGTCCTCCAAATAATGAGAAGTACATTCCTTCCTCAAGCGACATCTGTGATGCGAGCTGGTCGAGTCTTGGGTCATCGTAGGATGCTCCGAATAACTCATAGAACTTATAGTTAGTTTCTTCTGAATCCCAAACGGTCTCAGGGGTCTCATCTGTCTTGACCGTATAGTATTTGCCTTCGAGGTCGTCCAACATCGAATTTGGAGCGGTTAAGTTCGTGTATTCAACAGGATATGTGGATGCCCAACGGCTTCTTGATAAATGCGTTATCGCATTGTCCTCGTAGTAGTTCCAATCGGCATACGGAATCTGGTTGGAGATTCTCTGACCGGTCTTGGAATGGGAGAAGAAATCGTTGGTCAGCGCTTCGGCTTTGCTTGAATTCATCTTATAACAAGCATTCTCGTTGCCTTCTGCGTCCATTCTGTTGGATGTGAGAGCAGGGGTGTATCCCTTCTTTGCGAGGATATTGTTGATTGCATCGTGTGAGCCGTTTGCCACTGTGAAGTAGTAGTCACCTGACTCGAAGACATATGTTCCTTTTGTTCCATCCGGATTCACCGCGTTGGAATCATATGAAACGAGGTTCTGGAGATCGACTTTGACTTTTAGGTCGACCTCTTGACCCGCTTTGATGACATCGCTCTTCTCAAAGCCGAGTAACTGAACCGATGCCTTCTCAATTCCATACTGCTCATATGGAGCCTGACCATAAATCTCAGCGGTTGCTTTGCCATCGACTGATCCGGTGTTCTTGATGTTGACGGTGAATTCCATCGTCGCGACATGTGTGTCGACATTGTATTCGATTTCAGGTTCGCCCTTTAGTGTCCTTTCAAATGTCGTATATGACAGTCCATATCCAAATGGATATGATACTTCTTGCGAATATGTCCAGTTTCCACTTGATGCCACAGCGCCTTTTGTTGAGTTGGCCTCGAATCTATCAAGGACACAATCCTCATATCTGGTTTCGTAGTACCTGTATCCGGTGTATATTCCTTCACTTTCGATGACATAGTGGTTGGATCTCTTTCCTCTAGCAATGGATGAGGCATTTGAAAATGTGTATTCGCCAAAGTTTACTGCAGCAGGCATTGAGCGGTTTGCCGCTACGAATATGTCGTTAGCGCCACCGGATGGGTTTGCCTTGCCTGTGATCACATCGCTCACTCCAAGGCATCCATATGCGCCTGGGAATCCAATATAAAGGATTGATGAAATCTTTGGGTTGTTTTTCAACTCATCGATTTCCATCTGATTTGTCGTATTTACCAAGACAACGACATTTGAGAAGTTGTCTGTTGCGAGTTTGATTGTATCTCTCTCGGTATCCGTTAATCCAAGAGGGTCGGTCGCGCCGCTGCCTGATGCGCACCCTTTTGAGCCCGGAAGATAATCCATACCTTCGGTACCGGGTCTTCCGACAACGACTATCGCGGCGTCATTATACGAGGCAAAACTAGACTTAAACCCAGACTTGGCCCCTTCTAGTTCAAGAAGTGTCGCTTCTGTTGAGTTATATGGTTTTGACATATTCTCGTTATAGGATGGAGTTACTCCTCCGGTTCTGTTTGCCTTTACGAGTTCATATGCTTCTGACATCGTTGGATTAATGACGAGATTTCCTCCATCGAATGTGAAGTTGGTCCAGTTTTTGTCGCCGCCTGAGTATCTATTAGAAGATTTCTCCCAATGCGTTTGATTATCTGTTCCTAAAGCACTCTCGAGATTGAGCATGCCACCATAAACAGGGTTACCCATGTTGGAACCGAGAAGTGGATATTTTGAACGGATTCCGAATAAGGTGACTTTTTTACCAGCCGCCAGAGGAAGCGAATTGTTTTCGTTCTTTAAAAGAACACATCCTTCCGCTGCGACTTTTCTATCCAAATCAAAAGCTTTTTGGATGAGGGCTTTTGAATTGCCAGATCCATCCTTGTTCAGCACATCTTCCGATGGTTTGAAAGCGGAATATAGGCTTTCCGTTCCCTCACCAGATTCCGCCTTGATGACGGTTGAGTGAGTGCCAAGCGCGCTGTCGATCGTCTGAGAATAGTTTTCCATCAATACGGCCACGCTGATAGAGAGCGTTGCGAGGGCGCTAAAAGCGTATAGGAAACCGTGGGATATATTTCTCTTCATGGTCTACTCCTTTGGATATAAAAGAACGCAAACTGATTACTATTTGCCTGTTCTTGAGTTTATTTTTACTTTTTTGTTTAACAAAAGCAAGAAGAAGCCCCCTGTGACAGAGTTTTTTGCTATTAAATTACCTTTTGAAAAGGCTTTTATCTACAATCAGTAACATTTTTATATAAAATAAAATACAAGAGGTTATAACCATGAGTATTAGAGAAGAGTCATTAAAGAAACACTACGAATGGCAGGGAAAGATTGAAACAGTCGCTAGAGTACCTGTTGGTTCAAAAGAAGAGTTATCAGTCGCATACACTCCAGGCGTTGCAGAGCCATGCATGGCAATCCACAACGACATCAGCAAATCATTCGAGTTAACAAGACGCTGGAACACAGTCCCAGTCATCACAGACGGAACCGCAATACTTGGATTGGGAGACATCGGTCCAGAGGCAGGCATGCCTGTCATGGAAGGCAAGTGCGCTCTCTTCAAGGCATTCGGTAATGTTGATGCATTCCCTCTTTGTTTAAGAACAAAAGACACAGAAGAAATCATTAAGACAATCAAACTCATCTCCGGCTCATTCGGCGGAATCAATCTTGAGGATATCTCCGCTCCAAGATGCTTTGAAATCGAGAAGAGACTTCAGGAAGAACTCGATATCCCAGTATTCCATGATGACCAGCATGGAACCGCAATCGTCGTCGGTGCCGCATTCTTAAACGCTCTCAAACTCGCAGACAAGAAGATCGAAGACGTCAAAGTCGTCGTCAATGGTGTCGGCGCTGCAGGTTTATCAATCGCCAAATACTTAATCAGCTTAGGAGTTAAGACAATGACAGCGGTGGATATCAAAGGAATCATCGATGATACCGATGAATTCAACGCTCCACAGAGAGAATTTGCTAAGCAAATCAACCCTAACCATGTTAGAGGAACATTAAAAGATGCGATGGTCGGCGCTGATGTATTCGTCGGTGTCTCCGCCCCAAAAATCGTTTCAAAGGAAATGGTTCAGTCCATGGCACCAAAGGCAATCGTCTTTGCTATGGCAAACCCAGTTGCAGAAATCAGTGTTGAAGATGCTCTTGAAGCTGGTGCATTCATCGTTGGCACAGGCTCATCAGAGAAGCCAAATCAGGTCAACAACGCTTTAGTCTTCCCAGGACTCTTCAGAGGCGCGCTTGATGCAAAGGCAACCAAAGTTAATGAAGAGATGTATTTCGCTGCAACTAGAGCAATCATGGATTCAGTTGACCCAAGCGAATTATCAAGAACACACATCCTTCCATATGCATGGGACCAGCACGCTCACGATATGGTCGCAAAATACGTTAAGGAAGCTGCTATCAAGAGCGGTGTCACAAGAAAGTAATTTATGCACTTAGAATACGATCGCAAGACGTTAGAATTCACTGTCGAGAGCAACAGGCTTTTAGGTGTGCTCAACGCATCGGAAGTCGAGACCGCAAAAGACGAGAAAGAGTGCTTGGGAAACGCGCTCAATAACCCAATTGGAAAGGCTAGATTAGAAGACTCAGTCAAACCAGGAATGAAGGTTGCTATCGTCACTAGCGATATCACTAGACCATGTCCATCGGATAAAATATTACCTTTGGTAATAAACAGACTATCTAAAGCAGGTATTCCTAACGAAGACATCACAATAGCCTTCGCTTTAGGAAGCCACAGAAAACATACAGTCGAAGAGATGAAGTATCTCGTCGGCGAAGATATCTATAACTCAATCAAATGCGTTGATAACGACCCGAATAACTGCGTTCATTTAGGCGTGACAAAACACGGCACGGACGTCGATATCTTCGAACCTGTTGCAAATGCGGATTACGTTATCTGCTTAGGCAATATCGAATACCATTATTTCGCAGGATATTCAGGTGGCGCTAAGGCTATCATGCCTGGCGTATCAACCCCAAAAGCCATCCAGCAGAATCATTCAATGATGGTTATGGATGAAGCTAGACAAGGCAACATCAAGTCTCCTGTCAGAGTGGATGTTGAAGAAGCGGCATCGCTCCTTGGAATCGACTTCATAGTGAATGTCGTTTTAGACGAGAACAAGAACATCGCGTTCGCAGTCGCAGGTGACTATATTGACGCTCATAGAGTCGGATGCGCATACCTCGACAAGATGTATGGCGTTGAGATTCACGACAAAGCGGATATCGCAGTGGTATCTGCGGGTGGATTCCCAAAAGACCAGAACTTATATCAGGCCCAGAAGGCATTGGATAATTCCAAAGCGGCGGTTAAAGACGGAGGAATCATCATTCTTCTCGCTTCCTGCAGCGATGGACTCGGCAACAAATCATTCGAGCAGTGGATGACGACAAAAACTCCTGCTGAATGCATTGTGGACATCAAGAAGAATTTTGTTCTTGGCGGTCATAAAGCAGCCGCTATCGCAAAGATACTTCAGACAAAACGCGTATTCCTCGTATCTGATTTAGACAAGGAACTCGTTAAAACAATGAACCTTGAGCCTTATAATTCCCTTGAGGAAGCCTACAGTGCTGCAACAAGCATTATGGGCAAAGACTCAAAGGTTTATGTGATTCCACATGGTGGATCACTCTTACCTATATACGAAGGCGATTGATATGAAATTGTTAATCATAAGACATGCAGAGCCTGATTATGAACACGACTCATTAACCCCAAGAGGCGTCATTGAGGCAGAAGCCTTAAGAGATTATCTTAAAGACAAGAGAATCGATAAGGTTTATTCATCCCCGTATGGTCGAGCATTTTTAACCGCAAAGATTTCGCTTGAAGGCAAATCATTGGACATTAAAGTTTTAGACTTCCTTCATGAGTTCAATAACTATGTTGATCAGCCTTTAAACCCTTACAACCATTACTGTTGGGATTTCTATCCAGAATACTTCACAACGCAGAAAGAGTTCTATGATAGGGATGCCAGTTTAAAACATCCGTTAAGCGTCGAGTTTGGCTTGGACAAGCAATATAAGCTTGTATCAGAAGGACTTGATGAAATATTGAAAGAAAACGGATATGAAAGATGCGGTGGATACTATGCTGCCGTAAAACCAAATGACAATGTAATCGCAATCTATTGCCATCTTGGAACGATGGGAATACTTATGTCCCATTTAACGGGAATCCCATATTTGCTGATTAACCAGCATTTCGCAGTTGCCCCATCCGGCGTAACGGTGATCAACACCGAAGAGAGACATAAGGGAATCGCTCAGTGGCGTATTTCAAGATATGGAGACGTGTCACATTTAATCCTTAAAGGATTAGAACCATCATTCCACGCTAGATTCTGCGAGCAATTTACAGATGATACCCGCCATGAATAAGGAGAATTTATGGAAACTAAAACAATAACTTTCTATAGCCAGTGTCTTAATAAAGACATGCATATCAGAGTATATGGATACTATGGCAAGCCAATCCTCGCATTCCCATGCCAGGATGCTGACGCCTGGGATTATGAGAAATTCCAGATGATCGACACCATGGCTCCATGGATTGAATCCGGTCAGATCAAAGTGTACGTTGTCGATACCGATGACGTTTCATCTTATTCCAGCAAATACTGGGACAAGAAACATAGGGCATGGAAACTCGACCAGTATTTCTGGTGCATCGTTAACGAAGTCCTCCCAAGAATCTATGAGGATTGCAATGGATTCATTAAACCAATCACATTTGGCTGCTCACTCGGAGCAGACCATGCCACAAACATGTTCTTCAGAAGACCTGACTTATTTGATGGAGTTCTTGCCTTATCAGGATGTTGGAATGCTCAGACAGTCTTCGAAGGATACTGCGATGACTACATCTACGAGAACTGCCCATTGCTCTTCTTGGACAACCTTCCAAACGACCATTATTTCATCCCTCAATACAACAACAGCAAAATCATCTTATGCTGCGGACAGGGACCTTGGGAACACTACGGAAAAGACAACATCCAGAGACTCAAGAGAACGTTTGAAGCTAAAGGAATCCACGCTTGGGTTGACCTTTGGGGATATGACGTATCCCATGACTGGGAGTGGTGGAGAAGACAGGTCGTCTACTTCCTCCCTCACCTCTTAGCGGATTACCGTATCGCAGATTAATTACAACTTTATTACCTAGAAAATTAGGTAAAGAAAAAGGTGCGTGGTTATCGCACCTTTTATTATTTCAATCAGTTATTTTTCAACTGGCTGAATCACGTATTTGTAAACGTAATCTTTATTGCTTGTGTAACGGTACTGAGGAAGTGCAACAGGTCCGCAGATACCGGTTCCAACACCCATGTTGAAGGCGGATATTGTGAGATATGACTCGTTGCATTTCTCAACATCTTCGCGGTGTTTAGCGTCCTTTAATAGAGATTCGCCGATTGGTTTTATCGCGAACTCAAATGGAGACTCAACCGCGGTGAACTTAAGGCCGACTTTGCCGTTATTAACCTCAACGAATCTAGCTTCACGTCTGTTACCTGATTCCTGTGGTTTGATGTTAGGCTCGATCATATCCTTTACCGAAGCGGTGTTGATAGACACTCCGGTGTGGTTCTCAAAGTCACAATATGACTCTTCTTTTCTTGCCTGATAGACAACCGATTGCATATCATCTCTAAAGTTATAGATACTAGAGAATCTAGGAAGTAACTGATTGCCTTTCTTGTTGAGTTTGGACTCTACTTCGATTGAACCATCACCATGGATTATATAGGTATCGTCCATCTTGATTCCTTTTAAGGAAGTGGTGACGTGGACGACTATCTTGTCCTCAACCTTTTTAGCCTCGATCGCCTTTAATTTAGGCTCAGCCTTATAGAAACCTGTTACGACCCACATTATGGCGTCATAAGCGTCGTTATCCATCTTGGCACGGCATAAGGAGTGGACGGCTGGAGTCTTAATCATCTCAACACCTTTATATAAATAAGAGGTGAGACCGCCTGTCTTGTCATCGAATGAGATAGAGCCATCCTTATATGTGATGACCTTCTTTCCTTCTGCTTCTACTAATTCAACTGGAGAATCGTTAAGGGAAACGCTTGGCATCTCTCTAGAAACGATGAGTTGCTCTTCAAAGGCGACAGCGGTGTCGTTCTTATCTACATACTTGATATTAATGAATACATCGCCTGAGCCAGGAACAACGATTGAGATAACCTCCTTGTTCCAGGCTGGAGTGGTTAAATCCAACTTGGTTTCAACACCCTCAATTCCATTAACCTCAACGTTATACGATATATCGTATCTTGAAGCATCAGAGAATGAGTTTGTATTCCAAACCTCGACATTACCTTCGCCTAAATATTTGAATCTAATTGGTCTATAGACATATTTCATGTTTCTAGCGCCAGATGATGGGGTTCTGTCAGGATAGAAGAGACCGTCACAGCAGAAGTTGCCGTCGTGGAGATATTCTCCGTGGTCACCTCCATATGTGTATTTGATTGGGCCGTCTTCGTGATAGATAGCGTGATCTGCGAACTCCCAGATACAACCGCCCATGAGCGAATCGTATTTGAGGACCTCGTCATAGTATTCTTCTAAGCATCCTGGGCCAACACCCATTGCGTGAGCGTATTCACACATGAAGAAAGGAACTTCCATCATCTTGCGGTTATGCTCATTGTTCTTGAGCGTCTTTGAACCGACACCATGGATTAATGGGATTGATGGATACATCATAGATGTAACATCGATATGGACATCTTTCTTATGGATTGCAGATTCCAAATGGACCGGAACATCTGTTCTATCCTTGAGATATTTGATTGATTCGTAGTGGCACTTCATGCCTCCGCATTCATTGCCGAGAGACCATAAGGAAACGCATGGGTTGTTCTTGAACTGGTTATATAGTCTCTTGATCCTATCTAAGATAGCAGGTGACCATCTTAAATCGTCGGTGATCGTTCCTTTTCCTGAGTTTGCAGGGTTCAATGCGACGCCATGAGTCTCTAAGTCGTTTTCGGCGCAGACATAGAAACCGTAGATATCGGCAAGCTCTATAAGCAGTGGGTCTGGTGGGTAATGGGATGTTCTAATCGCATTGACTCCGAACTCCTTCATGACTCTTAAGTCTTTGTCGATATCCTCTGGAGTCATCGTGTAGCCGTTCTTTGGGTTTGTGTCATGGTGGTTAACACCTTTCCACTTGACGTTCTTGTTGTTGAAGTAGTAGACATCGCCTTTGATCTCGACGGTTTTGAAGCCGACATTCTTCTTAACGTATTCAAGGACCTTTCCGTCTTTGATGAGTTCAATCTCTAATAAATAGAGGTTAGGTTCTTCGGCATTCCATTCTTTTGGGTTAATAATCTCACCATCGAGTTTGCCTTTTGCGGCATCGATTGTCTTATCTAAAAAGAATCCGTGGCCTGATAATGAAATGTGTAGTTCTGCATTCTCTGCCTCAATTGTCTCAACGTCCAAAGCGAACATGTATCCGTTCTCTGATCTCTTGGTTTGGAAATCGAAATCCCAGATTCTTGTCTTATTCTGTTCATAGAGAACAACATCTCTAAAGATGCCGTTGCATCTGAACATGTCCTGGTCTTCTAAGTAAGTGCCGTTGCACCATCTATGCATGACTAAGACAATCTCGTTCTCTCCCTCATGGATGAAGGGGTTGATGAGGAACTCGGATGAGTTGTGTGAACCCTCTCCATAACCGACGAATTCACCATTGATGAATAAATCGAAGTTATTAGATACACCAAAGAATCTAATGATATAATCCTTATCCATATCTTTGATATCAAATGTCCTGCGATAAGCACAGATAAAGTTATAAGTGTTCTTTGGCTTGAACACTTTAGCGTGAATATAGGTTGGGTCTGGTAGGTTAACGCCAAAGTATCCCTTTGCGGGTTTATCGGTTGGGATATGTGGTGGATTTGGCTTGAACTGGTAGTGGACATTCGTGTAGAAAGGAATGTCATATCCTCTCATCTGAATGCATGATGGAACATCAATCTTGTCCCATGCGATATCCTTTGGATCCGCTTCGGTAGGGAAATCGTTAGGATTTGGATAGAATTTGAAATCCCAGTCTCCGTTGAGAATGCGCACTAAAGATGACTTATATCTATAATCCTTGATGTCGATGTCTTTCGCGCTGTCCCTGTCAGGATATGGGACGAAATAATTACGAGGTGCGAGTCTCCCTTTTTCAAACACGGAAAAATCGCAATAGTTATTGAGCTTCCATTTGTAGTTCATGTTGTACCGCCTATGTACTGAAATGATAAATCATTCAAACAAAAAGTGCCAACGAATGGCACGTTTAGTCATAAAATGCGCTTTTTCTGTCCTATTCAGATATTTCGATATCATCGAAGTAGACGTAAGAGAGGAATGACATGATGTGTTTTTCCCAAGTTTCTTCGTTATGAACTCCATTAACATCGACCTTGAGTCTGGACTGCACTCCGTTCTTCTTGAAGAAGTTGTGCAGTTTTACTGCATCGTTGTAATACATGTTTTCATCATATGAGCCATCGCTAGATTCTCTCTTGCCGACATAGATGAAGTTTCTACATTCTTTATTTAAGTTTGATTTGATGAAACGCTTAAAAGCGTTAGGGGCAAGGAATGGACAATTGGAGAATAATCCTGCCGCGCCGAAATACTCAGGGAATGCGTTAGTGGCATAGCATGTGAACAACGCGCCTAATGAACTGCCCATCAAACATGTTGATTCCTTGTCTTTCTTAACGGGGTATTTGCCTTGGATGAAAGGAATGATCGTGTGCGTTAAATCATAGGCGAACGCTTTGCATACTCTAACGTCTTGCCGATCCCATTCTTCATGTGATGAGTTCTCAACCTTCCATGGCATATACTCATTGAGTCTTCCGAGGTCGCTTCCGGCGTTAGATATTGCGATTCCGCAGATTCTCTTTTGAAAGTTGGTGGCCATAATGGATAAGTATTTACCCATATGTAAAGAATGGCCGAATGCGGCATCGCTATTCTTGAATACATTCTGTCCGTCAAGCATGTACAAAGAGTCATACATGACATCTGAATTCTGATAATTCCTAGGAATAGAGACGGTGATCCTCACTTTTCTTTTGGTTTTTGGTAAATACAAATCGAACTTCTGAAGCATAAATCTTTGATTATTATAGGTTTTTTATAACATTTTTGGGAAAAAATCTGGAAAACTCCTCTATTTATTAGTGGAGGGCAATTAAACATGCTCACCATGATAGCCAACGCCTTCCGTGGCGGGCCAAGGCTAGGAAGGGCCGATGTACCTCACGTTCGCGATCGCGATCGTCCTGGTTATCGCGATACTAGCTAAGGTGCGGAAGTAGTCCTAGGACTATAAAAAAGAAGGCCCAGCGATGGGTCTTCACAAAAAAGCGCCTATAGTATATCACGTTCCGCCAAAAGCTCAACCTGATGTGCTGCACGCCGCCACGGGGCGCGCTATTGAAACTTTTTTAGCGAATTTTGCAAGTTTTAGGGAAAAAACCGCGATTTCTCCTCTATTTATTAGTGGAGGGATTGAGATGAAATCCTTTCACGCAACCGTCCGCCGCGAAAAGAACGCATGGAGTCAGGATGATTCTGGTCGCAATCTCAGCGATACTCGTCATCTCGATAGCAGTTAGGCTGCTGAAATAAAAAGAATGCCCGTCGAAACGGGTATTCCAAAAGCAATCTAATTATACACCAAGGGCGTTTGGCATCAAGGCCGCCTATGTGACTTTGGTGCCCGGCGGATGGCCCTGCGAAAAGAATTTTAAGCCTTTTTGCAACTTTTAGGGGAAAAATCTATAAAACTCCTCTATTTATTAGTGGAGGCATATTTTATGTCGCCACTTCTAACCATATCCCGCGGTTTGGTTTTAGATCGTCAAAATGATACTTGTGGCATTAGCCATTATTGTCGTTATTACGATTCTAGTTAGGCTGCTTAGGTAAAAAAATGGGCCCACTCTTTTGAGTAGGGTCCACCAAAGCAACTTAATTATAGCATTTGAACACATGCGGTCAACATAGCCTTATGGGGACTTGAGACCGTCCGGTGCTAGACTCTTCCGCGGGAGAGGCTAGAGAAAACTATTCGTAAGAGGCATTACTCACTGCAGAACGCTGGTTTCTCGTAGAAGACCATAGTTTGTGAACGGAGGCTCACAGCAGACGAAAAAGAAAAGGGGATTGGAGCCCCCTTTTTCTTTGGTTACATTACAATGACACCGACCGTTCTAAGAATCATGAAGATGAGGAAGAGGACATAAAGTCCTAACATCGTTCCGCCCATCCATTTCGTGACCTTGCCTTTCCATAAGGCGAAGATGAAGACGAGGATTGTGACACCCGCCATGACGAGGATATCGACAAGGAGTGTGCCGTTAGCGGTCAAAGGGTTAATCGTTCCTGAGATACCGAGAACGAATATCGTATTGAAGATGTTTGAGCCGATGACATTTCCGAGAGCCAAGTCATTCTCACCGCGCTTTGCGGCGATAGTGGAGGTGACGAGTTCAGGAAGTGAGGTGCCGACTGCGACTATTGTCATTGCGATCAATGTCTGGGATAAGTTTGGATCCCAACCTGCTGCTTTTGAGACTGTGTCAGCAATGCCTTTAGCGCCTACGACAACGCAGTCACCACCGAGGGCAACGCCTAATGCGCCAGCGATTGCTAAGAGGATTAATAACCAGACAGGTTTTTCCTTCTTTGGTTCATCATCTGACGCTTCATCGCTTTCTTCTTCGCTAGCGGCTTCTTCTGGATGTCTCTTAGCGTTGATGATGAGGTATGCGATATAGCATGGAATCAAGCAGACAAGGATTATTGCCTCCCATCTCAAGATTGCATAATCTCCAGTGGAAGTGCCCCATACGAGTCCGAACAAGACGAGAAGTCCTGTGATACCCAATAAAATTGGGTACTCTTTCTTGATGATATTCTTCTTGATAATGATTGGTGTGAAGATTGAGGAGAAACCAAGAACGAGCAAGATGTTACAGATATTTGATCCGACAACGTTACCGACTGCGGTGTTCGCATATCCTCCGTTTCTAAGGACTGATATTGAGTCAGAAACTGAAACTGCAAGTTCAGGGCATGATGTTCCGATTGCAACAATCGTCAAGCCGATGACCAATGATGGGATGCCAAGTTTCTTAGCGAGTCCTGAAGCGTTATCGACCATGATGTCACAGCATTTGACGAGCAAGAATACTCCTAGTGCCAGTGCGACAACGAATATTAGATGTGTGCTCCAAGTTGGCCATGTATTGAACTTTAGAGCCTCGAGTAATAAATCAAGCATTCTAAAACCTCCTAAAGATTTAAGAGCAAGATAAACAATAATGATATTTGACCCGTCTTGCAAACAATTACCTATGATTTTAATAAAGATTAATGCTCGCTAACCGATAAATGAGTTCTTTTTAATAAAAAATAACAAAATGTGGTTGCAACTTAATATCTATTTGTTTAATATAGTCGAGCCGAAAATTTATCGCGGGGTAGAGCAGCCTGGTAGCTCACCAGGCCCATAACCTGGGTGTCGGTGGTTCAAATCCATCCTCCGCAACCAATCGGCAACTAAGCCTGAGCAATCAGGCTTTTTTTGTTGCCATTGGCAGGAGTGATAGATGAACCCGACACATAGGTTATGGAACAGCACCCATCGTATCGTTTTATTGCCAAAAACTAGTTTTTGTTACTAATATACGCAAAAATTAGTAAACAAAAGAATCTATCTAATAAAAATAATACCTAATGAAATAGGTAAAAAGATAACAATGCAATTTGCTTTGCAAACACGTGATAAAAAAGATGCAAAAAATCACCTTTAAGTATGATTTATTTCTCTCCCATAGCCTTTATAAAAGAAAGGTTTTAAAACAGGAGAATTCTAATGAACAAGAAAAACATGGCATTAGCTCTCTCGCTCATTATGGTCGCTGGCTCGTTAGTAGCATGCGGCAAGAAGGGCGGAGACAAATCATCAACACCAGCTCCAGCGTCATCAGTACCTGAGGTAACGTCAGAGGCTCACGTCCACTCATACGGCGAATGGGCAGTAACCAAGCCTGCCACCCACACAGAGGAAGGCGAGGAGACAAGAACCTGCTCTTGCGGAGATAAAGAAACAAGACCAGTCGCGAAGACAACTGAGCACGAGTTCGGCGATTGGGCGGTCACCAAGCCAGCAACTCACACAGAGGAGGGCGAGGAGACCAGAACCTGTGCTTGCGGCGAGAAGGAAACTAGAACAGTCGCGAACCTCGCTGATCACGAATGGTCAGAGTGGCAGACCACAAAAGCAGCCACATGCACAGTTGCAGGCGAAGAGAAGAGAACCTGCGCTTGCGGCGCCAAGGAGACCAGACCTGTCGCAGCAACAGGCGAGCACCAATATGGTGATTGGTCAGAATCAGCTGCCGCAACATGCGAAACCGCAGGAACTGAGCACAGAACCTGCAAAGTCTGTGGAAACGAAGAGACTAGAGAGGGCGCTGTCGCATTGGGGCACGAGGCTGCAACCGAATGGAGCAGCGACGACACCAATCACTGGCACGCATGCACTCATGACGCTAGCCATAAGTTAGACGAAGCGGCACATATTTTTAATAAACAGGTTGTTAAACCAGAAGCATTAATGTCGACTGCAAGTCCTTGTTTTGGTGATAGATATTACCCATCATGCGAATGCGGACAGATTAAAACAGGTTCATATTTTACCGTAGGTAAACCAGTTGCTTACTCAAGCTACTCATGGGAGCTTGAACCAACTGAGACCAATTACGGTTTAATCAGACTTAAGTTCGAAGCATTCAAGGACATGGTCTTTTTCATCCCTGAACTCGGAAACGAAACTTTCTGGAAAGCTGAAACAGTTGCAACAGAAGGCGGCGAGAACACGGTATATTCATTTATCGCTGAAAACAAATTGACTGATATACAAACCTGGGTCGATTCAGTGTGGGATGACTCGAAGACGGTCAACTGTGGAAAAATGGATTGCCTTAGCATTTTGAAAAACAACACTTCTTTGGGCAATATCAAATACACACAGTTTAACCACACGACTCACGTCTACAGTGAATTCACAGGAGAATGCAAATTCTGTGATGCTTCACAAAATATGGCATTTGTATTAAACGAATTTAGAACAATAAATATCGATGCTTGGTGTACCGATATCCTCAAAGTTCAGAGCTTAGCTGACTCAGAGATGGCAGTATTCCTCAAGAGCGACGCATATATTGGCGCTTATATCGAGGGAGTCTATAGAGCAGATGGCACTGAAGTTAACCTTGGTGATCGAAATGTCTTCAGCGCTAATGATTCAGAGTATTACTATGTTCACATTGCAAACAAGAGCGATTACGACGGTTCTTATCAGATTGCAATCGAACAGCATGATACCGATGCATTGTTCGTTGCCGAGGACGTATTTAGCTTCAACGGCAGAGATGACGGCAATATGGTTATCACTGGAAGAGTCCATCAGGGCACTGTGCATGTTGGCGACAAACTTCACTATTATTTCGGTGATAAAGAGCTTGATATAACTGTTGCAGGTATTGATAAATTCCACTCAACACAGGATAGCGCTACAGAAGGAGAAGAGGTTGGAATCGCATTCAATACGGATTTAGAAAGAACTGAGTTCTCTAGAGGCGCCCAGTTGACAGCGTTCAGACAGCACATGGTAAGCACCATGCATGTTAACTCACACTTGTTCACATCAATTGAAGGCGGACTGCGCACCCCAGTTTTTGATAGTTATAAACCATATGCATCCACAGCTTACAACGGAACAGTAACGAGCATGAATTTAGTTTCGCTTTCTTTCCCTGATACTCTTGATATATACCAACCTGGCGAGGCGCACATCGTCGACCTTACTTTTGCAAACGCCGTGTCAGAGATTATCCTTCCTTACTACTCTTATCTCACGGCAAGTGGAAAACAAATCGCAGAAATCGCAATGATCGATGAGTCAATTAAAGAAGGTGATTATGATTACTCACTATCAATTCTTGATACTGTTGATGGAACGGTCATTGACAAAGGATACTGGATTGATTGGGATGACGAATCAATAACAGAGAATGTTGACCTTGCTTCAGGCTGGGTTAATCTTGAAGAATACATCGATAACCACATGGATTCTCAATATTCGTGGTACTACAGACCTGACGTAACAAATGACTTTGGAACGATCGTCGGAAGAGGAACGATTGTGTATCCACAAACCACATCCGGCAAACTCTTCAAAGGCAAAATCTATTTATCGACCTTCGAGAATCTAATTGGTAAAAAGGCTGAAGTCACATTCCAGACAACAGTTGACGGCGAAACTACAACTGAGGTTCGTGAGATTGTTATCGTCTACGCAACAACGGGTGCTGACAATGACATGGATCACTCAGGAATGCCAGGCTTCGTCTTAAGAGGACTTGGACTTGCTGATGCCGCAAACATCGTTAAGATCGCAGTAAAAATCTAAAACAGTCTAGAGCCGAGCAATCGGCTCTTTTCTTTTGTTCATATTTGTTAACTTAATCGATTATAACTTTAAATAATAATACCTAATAGAATAGGTAAAAAGATAACAAGTGAATATAATAAAACAGCCAAGTTCTTACACTTGGCTGTTATTATTTAGAACATTTCTTTTCTGATGATTGTGGCGTCTTTATCTGGTCCAACGGATACCATGCAGATCTCAAGTCCTGTCAATTCCTCAATCTTTGCGATGTAGGCTTTGCACTTCTCAGGGAGTGCCTCATACGAGGTCATGTGTGAGATGTCTTCTTTCCATGATGGGAGAGAGATGTATTCAGGTGTGACTTTAGCAAGTTCAGAAACGGTTGATGGAACATAATCGATTTCTTTGCCATCGATTAAGTACTTGGTGCAGATGTAGATATCGTCAACGACATCTAAGACATCTAATAACATTAAGCAGACATGTTTGATACCGGAGATTCCAGCAACATAGTTAAGTTGTGGGATGTCAAGCCATCCGACACGTCTTGGTCTCTTGGTGACCGTTCCATATTCATGACCCTTGTCTCTTATAGCTTTTGCGATATCGCCATCGAGCTCGGTTGGGAATGGTCCCTCACCGACACGGGTTGAGTATGCTTTCATGATTCCGACGACATCCTCGACTGCGTTTAATGGAAGTCCTGTGTTGTTTGGAATTGCGGTTGCAAGAGGTGAAGAAGAGGTGACATATGGGTATGTGCCATGTGTTGTGCAGAGGAGTGCACCCTGAGCGCCCTCAAATAACACCTTTTTGCCTTCCTTAAGGGCTTTTCTTAAGAAAACGCCTGTATCTACGATATAAGGCTTTAAGAAGTCCATAGCCTCCTGTAAAGCGTTCATGATTTCTTCGACCGTGAATGTCTTGCCGCCGAATGCCGCTAATTCGATGTTCTTGATAGCAAGGGCGGACTCAAGTCTTTCCTTTAAATACTCAGGTTCGAGTAAGTCGCCCATTCTTAAGCCGGTTCTCTGAGCCTTGTCTTCATAGCAAGGTCCGATTCCACGTCCGGTTGTGCCAATCTTGGCTTTGCCAAGTGCGGCTTCTCTAACGTGGTCTAATTCGATGTGATATGGCAAGAGGACTGATGCTCTCTTGGAGATTAAGAAGTTCTCGCAAGGGATGCCTTCCGCCTTCATTCCTTTGATTTCATCTAACAAAGCGATTGGATTGATGACCATTCCATCCGCTAAGACGTTTGTGACATTTGGATTTAAGATGCCGGATGGGAGAAGTCTCAATGCGTATCTCTTTCCTGCATGCTCGATTGAGTGACCTGCGTTGTTGCCACCCTGGGATCTAACGACAATTTCAGCACGGGATGCGAAGTAATCAGTTACTTTGCCCTTGCCTTCATCTCCCCATTGCATTCCTTCAATAGCTACTGTTGCCATAAAAAAAGCCTCCATTTAGAAGATATGATGCTATGTAATAGGTGTTTTGACTTATTACTTTTGCATTATATACATATGGAGGCTAAATATCACTTATTTATTTGGCTAATCTTCTACCTGCGATGACTCCCATGACCGATGCCATCATGAGTCCGCGGGTCCAACCTGATGAATCGCCTAAGCAGAAGAGGTGGTTAACGTTAGTCGTTAATGTCTCATCCATCTTGATCTTGTTCGAGTAGAACTTGATTTCTGGAGCGTAGAGCAATGTCTCATCGGATGCGAATCCAGGGCAAACATGGTCGACGGCTTTTATAAAGCCGATGATGTCTGTCATTGTTCTATAAGGGATTGCTGCGGTGATGTCTCCTGCAACAGCGTCCTTTAATGTTGGAGTGATGTTAGAACGTGAGAGTTCTTTCTGCCAAGTTCTCTTTCCTGCGAGGATGTCGCCGAATCTCTGAACGATGATTTGGCCTGTTCCTAACATGTTTGTTAACTGTCCGACTTTCTGAGCGTACTGGATTGGCTGGTCGAATGGTTCCATGAAGTTGTGGGAGGCGAGGATTGAGAGGTTGGTGTTGTTTGACTTCTTCTCTTTATATGAGTGGCCGTTAACAACCGCTAAATCTCCATCATAGTTCTCCTGAGCGACGAATCCGCCTGGGTTCTGACAGAAGGTTCTGACCTTGTCTCTAAATGGCGCTGGCCATCCGACTAACTTACCCTCGTATAAGGTCTTGTTGATTTCTTCCATGACCTCGTTTCTGCATTCGACACGGACGCCGATATCGACTGGTCCTGGTCTATGAGCGATGTCGTATTTAGCACAGATCTGCTCTAACCAGTCAGCGCCTCTACGGCCTGCTGCGATGACGATATCTTCGCCTTCGATTGTCTCTTCGCCCGTTCCATCAAGGTTTCTAATCTTGACACCTGAGCAAGTTTTATTCTTCAGAATAATATCGTGGCATTCTTTATTGAAAATGATGTTGACTCCGTGGTCAATTAAGTAGTTCTCGATTGCGAGATATAAATCATGAGCCTTCTCTGTTCCTAAGTGACGGATAGGGCAGTCGACCAACTGAAGTGACGCTTCAATTGCGCGCTTTCTGATATTCTTTTTCTCTAAAGAATCCTCAGCGCCTTCGATATGTGTATCTGCACCGAACTCAAGATAGATGCTATCTGTATAGTTGATTAATTCCTGGGCTTTTTCGAATCCAATCAATTCTGGAAGAGCGCCGCCAACCTGATATGAAAGAGAGAGCTTTCCATCAGAGAATGCACCTGCACCAGAGAATCCTGTTGTGATTTGGCATGGGTTGCAGTGGACGCATTTGCCAGTCTTGGCTTTTGGACAAGCTCTGGTCTTGATTGAACGTCCTTTCTCGATTAAGCAAATCTTCTTTGTTGAGCCTAATTTGATCATTTCTAAGGCTGTGAAAATGCCGCTAGGACCGGCACCGACAATTACTACATCATATTTCATAATAAATTTTCCCTCGAGTAAGATACGCTAATGTCACTCAAATTGCACATATTATTTTATCTAATTTCTTAAATTAAGAAAGACCTAGAGGCCGCATATATATGGACAATAAGGCAAATAAAAAAAGCACTTAAAGTGCTTTATTTATTCTCTTCCGTCCCAGCAATATGTGCAGAGCTTTTCAGGATCGATTCCAACGGCCTGTTTAAGGTCATCTAATCTCAAGAACTGGAGTGATGTGAAGTGTAATTCTCTACAGATGTAATCAATCATGTTCTTGTATTCCTGCGAATCTGGATCGTGATACTTCTTGAGGGTTTCTTTCTCGCAGTTGCCTTCGAGGGCTAAGACCGCTCTTCTAGCGATTAACTCCATTTCTGAAGTTGAACGTGAGAATGAGAGGTATTTGCATCCATAAAGGAGTGGAGGGCAAGCTGAACGAACGTGGACCTCTTTTGCACCTGATCTGTAGAGGAACTCTGTTGTCTCTCTCATCTGGGTGCCTCTAACGATAGAGTCATCGATGAGCATGAGTCTCTTTCCGTCGATTAAATCGTGGATAGGGATGAGTTTCATGTGAGCGATTAAGTTTCTCTTCTCCTGCATGGTTGGCATGAAGGATCTTGGCCAAGTTGGCGTGTATTTGACGAATGGTCTAGCGAATGGGATGCCTGACCAGTTTGAGTAACCGACTGCGTGGGCTATTCCTGAATCAGGAATACCTGCGATGGAATCCGGTCTTACGTTATCTCTCTGAGCGATGAATTTACCGCAGTTGTATCTAGCTTTTTCAACTGAGATGCCTTCATAAGTGGCTGATGGATAACCGTAGTATGTCCATAAGAATGCGCAGATTCTCATCTTGTTGCCTGGCTCGACGAGTGTCTTTGGTCCGTCTTCTGGATCGATGACAACGATTTCTCCAGGTCCGAGTTCTTTATAGAGCTGATATCCGAGGTTAAGGAACGCGAATGATTCAAATGTGACGCAGTAGTCGCCATTTGCTTTCTCTCCGATAACAGCAGGGGTTCTTCCGTATTTATCTCTAGAAAGGTAAATACCTTTATTTGTTAGTAAGCAGATAGTCATTGAGCCATCAATGATTTCCTGTGCGTATTGTAATCCTTCGATGATGTTCTTTTTCTGGTTGATGATAGAGGCCACAAGTTCAGTGACGTTGATATCGCCGCCGGACATCTCCAAGAAATGGGCATTGCTTGCGAGATATTTATCAGCGATTTCGTCAATATTGTTGACCTTGCCAACACAGGTGATGGCATAGGTTCCGTGATGTGAACGGATGATGAGTGGCTGTGGATCGTAGTCAGAGATACAACCGATTCCCATCTTGCCTTTCATTTCAAGGACATCATCCTCGAATTTTGTTCTGAAAGGAGAGTTCTCGATGTTGTGGATGGCTCTGCTGATGCCGTTCTCGGTAACAACAGCCATACCGCCACGTCTGGTTCCCAAGTGTGAGTGGTAGTCTACTCCGAAAAACAAATCGAATACGCAATCCTCTTTGCTGACAACTCCGAAAAATCCGCCCATAAATAATTCCTCTGTTATGTTTGTACTCGCTGGTACCTTCCAATTATATGGACTAGCGGAATGTTATTTTTGATAAAAGTGCTTTCATAATTTTGAAAGCGTTTTTATGCTTACAACAACGCGTTTAGATGACAAGAAATCAAGCATCAATCACAACGGTTTTCACGCATAAATATATATAAAAATAATATAGATGTGCGAGGTTGTTGAATCATGTCAAAATACCTGTTTTTAATTGACAGTAAAAAGATTAAATAAACACCAGTTTTTATCAAAGATAAAACTATCAAAAACCACTAATATACTGACATTTCTTATTGTTTTGTTTGATTTGTTACTTTTTTACCTATTTTTTGACCGTTTGTTAATTGACAATTAAGTAAGTGCTTTCAGGCGCTTTCTTTTCGTTGTGAAAACGATATAAATCATATAAATTTATATTGCTGATGAATAAGAAGTTGTTACTGACGGTATATATGCGAATTGACGCAATGAAGCAACTTACACAACAGCATACTACACTTAAAACGTCGACCGTCTGGGCTCACAAGCAGGTTTGTTAAACGCAACTCTGTATCGGTGTGCCCTTTTATTTTTGAAGAGAGGTAAGCAACATGAAAAAAGTTGGAATTGTCATGGGTAGCGCAAGCGACCTTCCAGTCGTTGAAAAGGCATTTGGTATTCTCGATAACCTCGGTATCCCATATGAAGTTCACGTCTACTCAGCCCACAGAACCCCATTTGAAGCATCTGAATTCGCCGCAAACGCAAGAAAGAACGGATTCGGCGTCATCATCGCAGCAGCGGGCATGGCAGCTCACCTCGCAGGTGTCCTCGCATCAAGAACCACGCTCCCAGTCATCGGAATCCCTTGCAAGAGCGCAGCACTCGATGGAATGGACGCTCTCTTAGCAACAGTCATGATGCCATCTGGAATCCCGGTGGCAACAGTGGCGATCGATGGAAGCAAGAACGCGGCTCTCTTAGCAGCGGAAATCCTCGCTCTCAACGATGATGAACTTGCTAATAAACTAGAAAACCTCAGAAAGGCAGATGCATCCGCAGCCCTCGCCAAAGATGCAGAAGTCGCTAGTAAATACAACAAATAGGGAACATTAAACCATCCGGCAACGATGTCCCCACAGTTGCCAAAGTCTGAAAGGAAAGGAGAAAACCATATGTCATCTTTACATGAAGAATGTGGAATATTCGGCGTATACTCACCTGTTAAACAGGATGTCGCCAGAACCGCATACTATGGATTGTTTGCCCTCCAGCACCGCGGACAGGAATCTTGCGGCATTGTCGTTAACGATGATGGCGTATTTTCATCATACAAAGATCTAGGCCTCGTTGAAGATGTCTTCACCGAACGTCACCTGGCCCGTTTGGGACAAGGCAACATCGCGGTGGGACATGTGAGATATGGAACCACGGGCGCAACGGATAGAAACAATGCCCAACCTGTGGTTGTTAATCATATTCACGGCCATATCGCTCTCGGCCACAACGGAAATATCACAAACTCATTAGAACTCCGCTCTCAACTTGAATTGCAGGGTTCTATCTTCCATACGACATCGGATACCGAAGTCATCTCATACATCATCACACGCGAAAGAATAACCGCCAATTCGATAGAAGAGGCAGTTGAAAGAGCCATGTACACCATCAAAGGATCGTATTCCTTGGTGATTATGTCGCCAAAGAAACTGGTAATCGCTCGCGACCCTCATGGATTCCGTCCACTCTGTTATGGAGTGAGAGATGACGGAACCTACATTGCCGCCAGCGAGACCTGCGCTCTAGATTCCGTCGGAGCCAAATTCGTGAGAGATGTCCTGCCTGGAGAGGTCGTTTACTTCGACGAAGAAGGCGTACACTCAATCACGACTCACTGCAATAGAAAGAAAAAGAGTTTGTGCGTATTCGAATTCGTCTACTTCGCTAGACCGGATTCAGTTATAGATGGCATCTCAGTTCACTCGGCTAGAGTTAAAGCCGGACGCCATCTCGCCAAACAGCACCCAGTCGACGCCGATATCGTAATAGGCGTTCCAGATTCGGGACTTGATGCCGCCATAGGCTACTCCCAGGAATCGGGCATCCCGTATGAAATAGGCTATATCAAAAACAAATACATCGGCCGAACATTCATCGCCCCTGGCCAAAACAACAGAGAAGACAAAGTTAAGTTAAAACTTAACCCGGTCTCGTCGGTAGTGGCTGGCAAGCGAGTGGTCGTCATAGATGACTCAATCGTGAGAGGCACGACCAGCAAAAAGACAATAAAACTTCTTCGTGATGCGGGCGCTAAAGAGATACATATGAGAGTCTCATCGCCTGAATTCATGAATCCTTGCTATTACGGCACCGACATCGATTCACAAGAGAATTTGATTGCCTGCCATCACTCGGTTGAGGAAATAGCAGAGATCATCGGAGCTGACTCACTCGGATTCCTCTCGATTGAGAATGTGAAAGACATCGCGGGAGGCCATTGTTGCACGGCGTGCTTCGACGGCGAATATCCAACCCCAATTCCAAGCGATACCAGAAAGTCTCGCTTCGAATCAAAACTATCAGACAAACAATAAAGGGAGAACAACCATGAAAAATTCAAGATCAGAATCTTACGCAAAAGCAGGCGTTGATATCACAGCGGGATATAAAGCCGTTGAATTAATGAAGGCCCATATCGCTAGAACAGTCATACAGGCTAAGGCAGACGATATCGGCGGATTCGGTGGATTATTCACCCTCGACCTCGAAGGCTATAAGCATCCAATCCTTGTCTCAGGAACAGACGGAGTCGGAACAAAGCTCAAGATGGCATTCCTCATGGACAAGCATGACACAGTCGGTATCGATTGCGTAGCAATGTGTGTCAATGACGTCATCTGCTGCGGTGCTAAACCATTATTCTTCCTCGACTACATCGCATGCGGCAAGAACTATCCAGAGAAGATTGCCTCAATCGTCTCAGGTATCTGCGATGGCTGCGTCATGGCTAACTCAGAACTCGTCGGTGGAGAAACAGCAGAAATGCCAGGATTCTATCCAGTCGATGAATATGACCTCGCAGGCTTCTCAGTCGGCATCGTCGACAAAGACAACGTCATCGACAACAAGAAGATGGAAGCGGGGGATGTCATGATCGCCCTCCCATCCAGCGGCGTTCACTCAAACGGATTCTCACTCGTAAGAAAAGTATTCGATGTTGAGAATCGCGATATCAAGACACCTTTAGAGGAACTCGGAGGCAAATCACTCGGAGAAACACTCTTAACACCTACAAAGATCTATGTGAAACCAGTCCTCGCTCTCTTGAACGAGGTTAAAGTAAAAGGCATCTCACACATCACCGGCGGTGGTTTCTATGAGAACATGCCACGTTCTATCCCAGATGGACTCAAAGTCGTCATCAAGAAAGAAGACGTCAAGGTCCTCCCAATCTTCAAGCTCATCGAAAAGACAGGCAACATCCCAGCTAGAGATATGTTCAACACATTCAATATGGGCGTTGGCATGTCAATCGTCGTCAAAGCAGAGGATGTCGAGAAGTCACTCAGCATCTTAAAGGCAAACGGCGAAGACGCTTACGTTGTCGGACACATCGTTAAATCCGAGAACGACGAGAAGATTGAAATCAACTTATAAGATAGAGAATAAACAATTATGGCTAAGAAATCTGTAAACATTGCGGTTCTAGTCTCCGGAGGAGGCACGAACCTCCAGGCGATTCTCGACGCAGAGAAAGCAGGCATCATCACAAGCGGCAAGGTAACGCTAGTCGTTTCCAACAAAGCTGATGTATATGCCCTTAAGCGCGCTGAGAACAACGGAATCGAACACGTCACTATCCTCAAGAGTGAGTTAGGCTCTCAGGAGGCATTTGAAGAGAAACTCATAAAGACTCTCCAGAACCATGACATCGACTTCATCGTCCTCGCAGGATTCCTGGCCATTTTATCTTCTAGATTCACCAAGCTTTACGCCAACCGAATCATCAACGTGCACCCATCCCTCATCCCATCGTTCTGTGGAAAAGGATTTTATGGACTCAAGGTTCATGAAGCCGCTCTCGCTTATGGAGTTAAGGTGACAGGCGCAACAGTTCACTATGTGAACGAAATACCAGACGGTGGAAAGATAATCCTTCAGAAAGCCGTCTATATCCAAGAAGGAGACACTCCAGAAGTGCTCCAAAGACGAGTCATGGAAGAAGCGGAATGGAACATTCTTCCTAGGGCCGTCGAAATCGTATCGAAGAAAGTATTAAAGGAGAGAGAATAATGAACATCTATGCAGTCAACAACATCAAGGAACTCATCAAAGACAACCCATATGTCGGACGCGGCATCATCATCGGCAAATCCGAAGATGGCAAGAATGCGGTATTTGCATACTTCATCATGGGCAGAAGCGAGAACTCAAGAAACAGAGTCTTCACCTTCAAAGACAATGTCTTATACACCGAGCCATTCGATGCTTCAAAAGTAGAGGACCCATCTCTCATCATCTATGCCGCAGTAAGAGACTACGAGAACAAGATGATCGTCACAAACGGCGACCAGACCGATACCATCTACGAAGGCTTCAAGGCAGGAAAGTGCATGACAGGCTCACTCTTCGCTAGAGAATTCGAACCTGACTATCCAAACCTCACCCCACGCATCTCCGGCGTCCTTGAATTCAACGACAACGATTTCACATATCAGATGTCCATCCTCAAGTCATCAGACGAAAAGGGTACAGCCTGCAATAGATACTCATTCTTCTATCCATCCCTTAAGGGATTAGGACATTTCATCCACACCTACGTGACAGACGGCAACCCAATTCCAACATTCCAGGGCGAGCCTGAACGTGTCGCGATCCCAAATGACATCGAATCATTCACAAATGACATTTGGACCGGCTTAAATGAGAACAACAAGATTTCTCTTTATGTCCGTTACGTCAACCTTGAGACAAAGGCTGTCGAAACCCGCTTAATCAACAAGAACAAATAACAGGAGGCACTCTATGGAAGAAAATAGAAACGCTTATATTTCGCCATTCTCAACGAGATACGCGAGTGAGGAGATGCAGTACGTATTCTCCAACAACTTCAAGTTCACCACTTGGAGAAGACTTTGGGTTTCCCTCGCAAAAGCTGAGAAGGCGCTTGGACTCGCCATTACAGATGAGCAGGTCAAAGAACTCGAGAAGTATGTCAATGACGTCAATTATGACGTTGCTGAAGCTAGAGAGAAGATCGTCAGACACGACGTCATGTCACACGTCTACGCATATGGTGTTCAGTGTCCAAACGCTGCGGGCATCATCCATTTAGGCGCAACCTCTTGCTATGTCGGAGACAACACCGATGTCATCATCTTAAGAGAAGCCAGCAAAATCGTCTTAAAGAAAGCAACTCAGGTTCTTAAGAACCTCAAGAAGTTCGCTCTCGAATACAAAGACCTTCCTTGCCTTGCCTATACTCACTTACAGTGCGCTCAGTTAACAACCGTTGGCAAGCGTGCAACCCTCTGGATGAACGAGCTCGTCATGGATATCGAGAACCTCGTCTATCAGATGGATAACCTCAAACTCTTAGGCCAGAAGGGCACAACAGGCACACAGGCCTCCTTTATGGAGCTCTTCAATGGCGACGAGAACAAGGTTAAAGAACTCGAAGCATTAATCGCTAAAGACATGGGCTTCTCAAAGTGTGTCCCAGTCTCAGGCCAGACATATTCTAGAAAAGTGGACTCATATTTCTTATCAGTCCTCTCAGGCTTTGCTCAGTCCGCATATAAGTTCTCAAATGACTTAAGAATTCTCCAGTCTTTCGAAGAGATGGAAGAACCATTTGAGAAGAACCAGATCGGTTCTAGCGCAATGCCATACAAACGCAACCCAATGAGAAGCGAGAGAATCTCATCCCTCGCTAGATACGTCATCGTTGACTCAATCAACCCAGGCCTCACATCGGGCACCCAGTGGTTTGAGAGAACACTCGATGACTCCGCTAACAAGAGAATCTCTGTTTCAGAAGCATTCCTTGCAGTGGATGCAATCTTAAACATCTATATCAACATCTCTTCCAACTTAGTCGTTTACAAGAACGTCATCAGAAGAAGAGTCATGGAGAAATTGCCATTTATGGCAACCGAGAACATCATGATGGAAGCCGTCAAGCGTGGTGGCAACCGTCAGGAACTCCACGAGGCAATCCGTGTTCACTCACAGGCTGCCGCATATGAGGTCAAGATGAACGGCGCTCAGAACGATTTGATCGACCGCTTATCTAAAGATCCTCTCTTCAACCTCAACAAAGAGGAAATCGAGAAGGAACTTGACCCAACAAAGTATGTTGGTAGAGCCCCATCTCAGGTCACCGAATTTATTGAAGAAGTGGTTGACCCAATCCTTGAACAGTATCAGGGAGAAGAAATCACATCAGAGCTTAAGGTATAAGGAGAACAACAATGAAAGAATTCGAATTGAAATACGGCTGCAACCCAAATCAGAAGCCATCCAAAATCTACATGAAAGACGGCAGTGAACTCCCAATCGAGGTTCTCAACGGCCGCCCAGGCTACATCAACTTCCTCGATGCATTCAACTCATATCAGTTGGTCAAGGAACTTAAAGAAGCACTCGGAATCGTCGCTTGCGCATCATTCAAGCACGTCTCTCCAACTTCAGCGGCAATTGGTCTCCCATTATCCGACAAGCTTAAAAAGGCATGTTTCGTCGATGATATCGAAGGATTAGACGAATCACCTGTTGCTTGTGCATACGCTAGAGCACGTGGCACAGACAGAATGTGCTCATTCGGCGACTGGGTCGCATTCTCTGACACAGTTGACGCTTTAACCGCAACAATGATCAAGAGAGAAGTCTCAGACGGCATCATCGCTCCAGACTACACCCCAGAAGCATTAGAAATCTTAAAAGCCAAGAGAAAAGGCACATATAACGTCGTCAAAATCGACCCTAACTATGTTCCAAACCCAGTTGAGACCAAACAGGTCTATGGCATCACATTCGAGCAGGGCAGAAACAACTTTGCAATCAACCCTGCACTCTTAACAAACATCGTCACAAAGAACAAAGAATTACCAGAATCCGCTGTTCAGGATTTAGTAATCGCTTTAATCACACTCAAATACACACAGTCCAACTCAGTTGCATACGCATATCAGGGCCAGGCAATCGGTGTTGGAGCAGGACAGCAGTCCCGTATTCACTGCACACGTTTAGCAGGCAGCAAAGCTGACACATGGTTCCTCCGCCAGCACGAGAAAGTCCTTAACCTCGACTTCCTTCCAACCATCAAGCGTCCAGATAGAGATAACGCAATCGATGGCTACATCAACCAGAACGAAGAGGATGTCTGCGCTGATGGCGTCTGGCAGAAATACTTCGCAACTAGACCAGAACCATTCACGAGAGAAGAGCAGAAGGCATACCTTGCAACAATCACGGGCGTATCCCTTGGATCAGATGCATTCTTCCCATTCGCAGACAACATCCAGAGAGCTAGAGCATCAGGCGTCTCATACGTTGCAGAGCCAGGCGGTTCCATCCGTGATGACTTAGTCATCGCAGAATGCGACAAGCTCGACATGGTCATGGCATTCACCGGAATGAGATTATTCCACCATTAATTAGGAGTTAACCGTGAAGGTATTAGTAATCGGAAGTGGTGGCAGAGAACACGCTGTCATCAAATCCTTAAAGAAATCTAAAGAAATCGAGACCATCTACGCCTTCCCTGGAAACCCAGGAATGGCGGATGATGCCACTCTCGTAGACGGCAAGGCAACTGACGTAGAAGCAGCTGTTGCTTTTGCAGTCGCAAATAACATCGACTACTGTGTAGTTACACCAGACGATCCTCTTGTCCTCGGAATGGTCGACGCCATGAACGAGAAGGGAATCCCTTGCTTTGGACCTAAAGCCAATGCCGCCATCATCGAAGGCAGCAAAGTGTTCTCCAAAGACTTAATGAAGAAGTACAACATCCCAACAGCTAAATATGAAGTGTTCAGCGATATGGAGAAGGCACTCAAATACATCGACACCTGCCCAATCCCAACAGTCGTAAAGGCTGATGGCTTAGCATTAGGCAAAGGCGTCATCATCGCATTCACTAGAGATGAGGCTAGAAACGCCATCATTTCAATGATGCAGGACCACCAGTTCGGCAAATCAGGCGACAATGTCGTCATCGAAGAATTCCTTGAAGGACCAGAGGTGTCTGTTCTTTCCTTCACCGATGGAAACGTTGTTGTCCCAATGATTTCCTCCATGGACCACAAGAGGGCAAAAGATAACGATGAAGGCCTCAATACCGGTGGTATGGGCACAATCGCACCAAACCCTTATTACACCAAAGACATCGCTGAAATCTGCATGGAGACGATCTTCAAGCCAACAATCGAGGCGATGAACAAAGAAGGAAGAACATTCAAAGGATGCTTATACTTCGGACTCATGATCACGAAAGACGGACCAAAAGTCATCGAGTATAACTGCAGATTCGGAGACCCTGAGACCCAGGTCGTCCTCCCTCTTTTGGAGAGCGATCTCTTCACAATCATGAAAGCAACCACAAACGGAACATTGAAAGATGTTGAAGTTAAGTGGAGCAATAAATCGGCAGCCTGCTTAATCCTCGCTAGCGATGGATATCCAGCAAGCTACAAGAAAGGCTACCCATTGGTCATCGACCCATCCATCAAGGATTGCGTCTATGTTGCAGGAGCAGCCACCAAAGACGGAGTATTGGTCACCAACGGTGGTCGTGTTTTAGGCATTACCAGTATTGCTGACACATTAGAATCCGCCATCAAAGAATCCTACAAGAAAGCAGACTTGGTATCTTTCGATAATAAATATTATCGTCACGATATCGGCGCTAGAGCACTCAAAGTGAAAGGAGCTAAATAACATGGTTAATCGAGTATACGTTGAGAAGAAAGTCGGATTGCAGAATGAGGCTAAGTCCTTATATCACGAAATCAGACATCTCCTCGGCATCAAATCCCTCAAATCCCTCCGTTTATTCAACAGATATGATTTGGAAAACATCGATGCTTCGATCCTTGATAAGGCAGTGAAGAACGTCTTATCAGAACCTCAGCTCGATGATGTCTACGAAACCCTCCCAGCAGTTGATGGAGTCACTTTCGCAGTTGAGTACCTCCCAGGCCAGTTCGACCAGAGAGCGGCGTCTGCAGCAGAGTGTATCTCCCTCATGGCAGTCGTTGATAAACCTTTGATCAAGACCGCTAGAGTGTATCTCCTTGAAGGAACATTCACAGATGAGGAAGTCGCATCAATCAAGAAACTCGTCATCAACCCGGTTGAGGCTAGAGAGGCATCTTTAGATTTACCTGAGACATTAAAGGCTAACTATGACATCCCAACAACAGTTGCTACCCTTGATGGCTTTATTGAAAAGACAAGAGACGAACTCGAAGTCTTCATGAAAGAAAAAGGCCTCGCAATGGACCTTGATGATATTGCTTTCTGCCAGGCTTACTTCAAGAGCGAGAACCGCAACCCAACAATCACCGAAATCAAGATGATTGACACCTATTGGTCCGATCACTGCAGACACACAACCTTCTTAACAACCGTCGACTCAGTCAAATTCGAGGACGAGGAAATCGAGAAGGCATACGAAGAATATATTGCCGGAAGAGAAGAGCTCAACCGCACAAAGCCAATCAACCTCATGGATATTGGCACCCTTGCAGGCAAAGTCCTCAAGAAGAGAGGCTTACTTGCCAAGTTAGACGAATCAGAAGAAATCAACGCTTGCACCGTCAAGATGGATATCGAAGTCGAAGGCAAGATGGAGAAGTGGCTCCTCTTATTCAAGAACGAGACCCACAACCACCCGACCGAAATCGAGCCATTCGGCGGCGCCGCAACATGTATCGGTGGTGCTATCCGTGACCCATTATCAGGAAGATCATATGTCTATGCTGCAATGAGAGTCACCGGCGCTGGCGACCCAACAGTCTCATATAAAGACACCTTAGAGGGCAAACTCCCACAGCGTAAACTCGTCCGTGGAGCAGCTGCAGGCTACTCCTCATACGGCAACCAAATCGGCTTAGCAACCGGCATTGTAGATGAAATCTACCACCCAGGCTATGTTGCAAAGCGTATGGAAATCGGCGCGGTTATCGCCGCAACTCCAGAAGAAAACGTCAGACGTGAATGCCCAGTCGATGGCGATATCGTCATCTTGCTCGGCGGAAGAACCGGACGTGACGGAGTCGGAGGCGCAACAGGCTCATCAAAAGCCCACAACGCACATTCAGTCGAAACATGCGGAGCAGAAGTCCAGAAAGGTAATGCTCCAGAAGAGAGAAAACTCCAGAGATTATTCCGCAACAAGACCGCTTGCAGAATGATCAAGAGATGCAACGACTTCGGCGCAGGCGGCGTATCTGTCGCTATCGGCGAACTCGCTGATGGACTCTCAATCAACTTAAACGCAGTCCCTAAGAAATATGACGGCTTAGACGGAACAGAACTCGCCATCTCCGAATCCCAGGAGCGTATGGCAGTGGTCGTCGAGAAAGAGAATGTCGACGCATTCTTAAAACTCGCTGAATCCGAGAACTTAGAGGCAACTGTAGTCGCTGTTGTCACTGAGAACCCACGCTTAGTCATGAAGTGGAATGACAAAGTCATCGTTGATATCTCACGTGACTTCTTAAACTCAAACGGCGCAGAGAAGCACATCGATGTCGTCGTCTCTAAACCAGAAAACTATAAGAAAGACGTCAAAGGCAGCTTTGAAGATAACTTAAAAGCACTCGCTGGAGACTTAAATACCTGCTCACACCGTGGATTGTCCGAGAGATTCGATTCCACAATCGGCGCGGGCACAGTCACAATGCCATTCGGCGGAAAGACGCAGAGAACCCCAATCCAGACAATGGTCCACAAGATCTCTGTTGAGCAGAAGCACACAGACGCAGTCTCATACATGTCATGGGGCTACAACCCATTCATCATGGAGAAGAACCCATACCAGGGTGCTTACCTCTCCGTCGTTGAATCATTATGCAAATTAATCGCATCAGGCGCTAAGTTCACCGAGACATATCTCTCATTCCAGGAATACTTCAAGAAACCGATGAAGGACCCTAGACGCTGGGGCGAGCCATTTGCAGCCCTTTTAGGCGCATACAAGGCCCAACTCGATTACGGGGTAGCAGCAATCGGCGGAAAAGATTCCATGTCTGGAAGCTTCGAAAAACTCGATGTCCCTCCAACCCTTGTCTCATTCGCCGTCACAACCGGAACAGTAAACGAAGTCGTCACAAACGAATTCAAGA
>DCHU01000005.1:5928-6350 GCA_002314915.1 Caryophanales bacterium UBA1744 | reverse complement strand
TCTCCGAAGTTCTGCATTGCAGCGCTTGAGAGTGAGTTCTTTGCGTATGTGTCGACGAGTCTTCCGGTTGGAGACGCTTCGCCTTTGAGCATGTTAGCGACGCCAATCATGCCTGATTCGCCAGGGAATCCAATCCATAATGCTGCATCGACTCCATATTCATCGAACCATCCGACTTCCATTGCGTAGCCGGTGTTCAATAAGACGATGACCTTGCCAAATCCCTGTGACTTAACAAAGTTAAGCATTTCTTTTTCAGAATCATGTAAGCAAAGCTCTCTGACTCCGTAGTTATCAACGACGTCCATGTCGTTTGCTTCTCCGCCATAACGGCAGATGGTGACGATAGCGGCGTCTTTATAGCCAGCCATGTCGCTTGCTTTATAAACACTTACAGGAGCTTCAGCAATCTCTTTGTTTCC
>DCHU01000005.1:0-5841 GCA_002314915.1 Caryophanales bacterium UBA1744 | reverse complement strand
AGATGTTCCGGTGTTGGCTGGACCGCCTGATCCGCCGTGATACGCAGGGTTGACCGATGCGTATCCGAATAGCGTCACATTCTTGATTTCATTTGAGAAAGGAAGAGCGCCGTTGTTCTTTAATAGGACGGAGCCCTCCTCTTCGCACTGGATTGTGTACTTGCTCTCAGCTTCGAGCATCTCATCTCTACTGCCGAAGGCAGATGGGTAAGCGCCGACTGAAGCTGCGTCTGAGTTGCCTTTGTTGACTCCGAGCTTGAGGTTGATGTCTCCCGCTCTATCCCATGCAAGGGCAGTCATGAACAAACAGACTGCTGCAAGTGAACCGAATGTGGCAGCTAAACCTTTAAAAGTATTAGCCTTCTTCATTCTTTATACCTTAAGCTGCTTTCTTTGTAAGTGTGAGGTAGTCGAGTGTAGCTGAGCCGGTGTTGACTGTTGCCTTTGTCTCTGTGATTGTCTTTGCTGCTAAGTATTCAGCGCCTGTTGCATATTCCTTAGTACCTGTGACTGTCTGTGTGCCTGATTCTGCGTCATATGCATATGTCTTATCAGCAGATTTTGTCTTCATATCTTCTGTCCAGTTGTCGGTGTCTACAAAGTAGCCTGAGTCAACTGTTGCGATGATTCTTGTTGCTTCGCTGAGTGTGTAGTACATGGTTTCTGGATCGAGGTCGTCTGCCTTCTTCTCAGTGATTGTTCCGTAGTATTTCCAGAGTGAGTTGTCTCTCTCGTTGCCCTGTGCTGCGTTTCCTTCTTCTGGGATGATGAGGCCTGAGAAGGTTGAGGTTGAGAATGTTAAGCAATATGTGTTGTCGCTGTATTCCTCTAAGACAAAGAAATCGTATGTTGTGAGGTAGTAGTTGTAAGTTGGTCTCATGTTGTTGTAAGACAACTTAGCTGGTGAGATGTAGCTAGCGACAAGCTTAGCTTCTGGTGCTGCTGTTGTTCCGCATGCTGCGAGTCCCATAAGGGATGCTGCGCCTAAGATAGCGCATCTGATGAGTTTTGAATTCTTCATTTGTGTTGCTCCTTGATTAAAGAATTATGTTTTTGAACGCTAAAAATAGTCGTTCGTGTTTGGCCATATTGTATTTGTGGATGCCGGTTCGTTTTTGCCTTTATGCATTTTTTGACGTATTTATTGCAAAAACTGTATTTGTTGACACTTAGGAAGTATTGTTTACAATGTAACTATGTTAAAAATTGCCATAGTCGAAGATGAAGACATTCATTATGAGACGCTTAAGGGTCATCTTTTAAAATTCGCGGATGAAAGCGGAAGTGATTTTGATATTTCCTGGGATAATTCCCCACTGCATTTCATCGATACATACAAATGTCAGTATGACATTCTTTTCCTCGACATCAAAATGCCTGGCATCACCGGCATGCAGCTCGCCAAGCAGATAAGGGAAATCGACCCTCACGTCGTAATCATCTTCATCACATCTTTAGCCCAATACGCAATTGAGGGATATACGGTCCAGGCCGTTGACTACATCTTGAAACCAATCATCTTTGAAGAATTCAAACTCAAGATGACCCGCTTGATCAAAAAGCACTTCCAGGAAATGGCCGGAAAAGCAATCATCTGCACGAAGAACAAAGCGAAATATAAGATCTCGGTTAAAGACATAATCTACATCGACACGAACGTCCACCAGGTCAACATCCATACCGAGGACGATGAATACAGCCGCTACTGCTCAATGGGAGATATCGAAAAAGAACTGAAAGACCAGGGATTCCTCAAAATCAATTCCTGTTTCCTCGTAAACAAGAAGGCCATCTCCGGAATAAACCACGACGAATGCGTATTAAAAAACGGAACATCCCTCAAGATATCCCGTTCTCATTTGAAAGAAATTAAAGACGCATTTAAGGCCGCTTAGGCAACATCCACTGTCGGAACTGAATCTAGCGGTATCTGAACTTCTAAGAAGAACATGTCTTCATCCTTGGTGATGGAGACATTTCCTTTATATCGCTCCGCAACATAGTTGATCGACTTGATTCCGAAACCATGGGTATGCTTGTTTTCCTTCTTGGTCGTCTTCTCACCGTTGTTTTTGGTGATGTCAAAATAGTTATAGCACTCGATGGATAGCATATCGCCTTCTTTTGCGATGGTGAGGCCAACCTTTTTCTTAGACTCGTCTTCGAGTTGAAGAACCGCTTCGATCGCGTTACCAAGCGCATTATTCAACAATGAATAAAGATGGTATTGCTTCATGAAATTGCAAGCTTCTCCATCCGCATTGCACGTGAGGACAATCCCCTTATCTTTGCAGAACAGTGTTTTCTCGTATATTACCGTGTCGATGACATCGTTTCCGGTTTTGAGGATTGAGTCGTAGCTTTCAACCGCGTCTTTGAGGAGCTTAATCTCATCTTGAGTCATTCTGTCCTGGAAGTTCTCGATTTGGTGTTTTAAGTCATGAGTCATCATGTTGATTGTCTTCATGTTGTCCGAAAGAGTGTCATACTGCTTCTTCTCGTTCTGAAGCATGATGTGAATCGTTCTCTTTTCGATACGGTCAGAGTTCGATTTGAGAAGCACTCCTCTAAGCCATAAGAGGAAGATAACCGTGAACAAGATGATTGCTCTAGCGACATTTGCGAGTGCTTTTGCATCATCAACTTCGTAATAGATGATTAGGTTCTTGAGAACTACGGTCAATACGCCTGTTGCAACGCAGACGATTGTGAGGAGTTTCTTGTATGTGTTGTCTTTTTCGTCATGGTTGTCTCTAAGGAATAGGAAGTATAACCCGATATTGAATATCCAGTGAATTGAGTCATACATGACTCCGTTAATCTGTTGGTTCAATTTCGGGAAGAGCATTATTCCGGTTCTCGAATCAACACCGCATAACGCATAGAAGAAATAGAACAGGATATCAGTGGCTTCTCTAACAAGGATAATCGTTGCCCAAATCATGATGACATCAATTGGTTTTTCATCAAAAAATCCAAAACAAGCGCCTAAGGATGTTACATACATTATCAAAGTAATGAGAATTCTTACGGTTAAACTGTCCGGGAACGCTATTTTAAGCATCGTTAAAAGGAAGTACTCGCCCACCATAAAGGCCACAAACCCAAAACCATATGCCCAGAAGTATTTTCTTCTTTTAGCGAAAGGCAAGGCCAAAACAGTAACCATTATGAGCTCGATAAAAATCGGGATGTTCATAAGGTAAGCGTTCGGAGCGCTTAAACCATGTGATATGAGAAGCATCAAAAACCACATATTTCTTTTTCCTTTCGTTAATTATCGCATTTTAGATAAAGAGAGGGAAGAAAACTTCCCCCTCTAGTTTGTTTTAGTTTTCTTTTTTGCCTTTGAGGATGGTGACAACTAAGCATCCACCACAAGCTGCCATAGCAGTTGCAGAAACTGCAATTAACGCGATGACTGCAATTTCAACTGGAGTCTTGATCTTGACGATCTTATCAGCGCCTGCAATGCCGTTCATAGCAAGAGAGTTGGAGATTGAGTAAGCAATTCTATGAATTGATTCTCTAACTGCAGTTGCAACGGCTGGGTTTGAATCCAAGTTGTTGAGGGAGTTCTTGTTGTTATTTCCGTCCCAGAGGTTCTGTCCGGCAAGAACACCGAGTCTTGTATCCATGTATCCTGCGAAGACTGAGCAGTCGGTGATAGCCATGCCAGTTCCGCCCCACTCGTTTCTTAAAACGTTGGTCATGAGGTTGTAGTTTGCACCAGCCCAGACGACGCCGAATCTTGAGAATGATGACATGACGCCACCCATTGAGTTGGAGACGCTGCCTTCAAATGCATCGAGGTAGATTTCACGGATTGTCTGTTCGTTAGCCCATGTTGTTAAGCCGTAACGTCCTTCTTCTGTCTCATTGAGAGCGAAGTGCTTTGTTAAGACGTAGACGCCTCTAGATTCGATGGCGGCAACTTCTGCTGCGCACATTGTCTTTGAGACGAATGGGTCTTCTGAGTAGTACTCGAAGTTACGTCCGTCATACTGTGAGCGGTGTGTGTTAGCGCCAGGTCCATATAAGCCTGCGTTACCTGCGACTAAGCAGTCTTCGCCGATGCACTCGCCCATGTCTTTGAGCAAGTCAACGTTGAATGTTGCTGCCATGACGTCTTCTGAAGTATATGCCATTCCGTTTACGGAATCAGAATCACCTTTGATCAAGGATGCTGTATAGCCCTGAGGACCGTTCTCATCCTTTGTCTGAGGGAGGTTGATTGACTGGATTGTTGCGGTTTCGTGGAAGCCGTTATAGATACAGTTGATAGCTTCAGCGTATGTCAACTGGTCTAAGAGTGAATCCCAGCCTTCATCGTTATAGTCTTTGCCCATCATCTTAGCGACTGTCATATCACCTGACTTGCCGAATGTTGGAGCTTTAGCGTCGCTATAATGCTCTTCGATCATCTTGTTCATGATGTCGACACGCTCGGATTCGATGTCTGTTAAGCCATCTTTCCACATCTTGTCGGTAACTGCCCAAGAGACAACATCGGTTGGGAATGTTCCCTCCCAGTCTTTTCTTGTTAAGTATGTGATCTTTGATGGAGCGCCTTCGTATTTGTTAGGGTCGACATTGTCGAACTGGTTGGTGATTTCATAACCAGTCTGCTTTGTCTTTTTGAAGATTTCGGTATTTGGGGTTGTTTCTGTGCAATCCTGTGGATTCCACTTTGTGACGAAATTCTTGTCGCCATCTTTGTCCATGCGGCCAGATGTGTTTGCAACTGTGTAGCCTTTGGATGCTAAGACGTTGTTGTTAGCCTCGTGTGAGTCTTTTGCGACTGTGAAGTAATAATCTCCACCATCGAGGATGTATGTCTTTGCTTTGTTAGCGTCGTATGCTCTTAACTCTTCTTCAGCGACTTTGATTGTGACTGTTTCGCTTCCACCGTTCTTAGCGAGGACGCCTGTTTTAGCGAATCCGCATAATTCGATAGCGGACTTCTCCACTCCATTCTCCTTGTCATATGAGGTGTATGGTGATGAAAAATAAGTCTGGACTGTGTGTTTGCCATCGACGTTGCCGGTGTTGGTAACCTTGACTGAGACTGTGAATTCAGCTGCATCTGCATCGAATGTGCATGAGTAATCGCTGTATTCGAAATTGGTGTATGAGATGCCACTTCCGAATGGGAATGCGACATTGTCGTTATAGTTCCATGTTCCACTCTTTGCAACGTTTGCAACAACGTCTGCGTAACGTGTTTCGTAGTAACGGTAGCCGACATAGATGCCTTCCTGATAAATCATATACTGGGAGTTGCAATTATTAATTGCATCACCAGCCTGGTTTGCCTGGACTCTGCCTAATCCGAGTTCTGCTTTGTTGGTGAATTCATGGTCACCAAGTGAAGCGTAAGCTGGGGATGAAGCATTGTTCTTTAAGAATGTGTCGACGATTCTACCTGATGGGTTGACGTCTCCTGCGAGGATCTTTGCAACAGCGTTAATTCCTGTTGTACCAACGTCGCCAATCCATAATGCAGCGTCAACGCCATATGTATCGAGCCAGTCGAGCTGTAATGTGTTTGAACCGTTTAAGAGGACGACGATCTTCTTGAATGTTCCTGCCTCTTTATATTCTTTGATGTGCTGGAGCATTTCTTTTTCCTGAGGAGAAAGGAGTAAGTAGTTACCATCTGTTCCGTCAGCGCAAACTTTGTTTGGAAGGTCAGCGCCTTCGCCACCTGAACGGGAGATGACGACGATTGCGGCATCACCGTAATCTTTGAATGAAGCCTTGACTTCATCTGTGTATTCTGACCATGGGACTTCGTCGATGGTGTACTGTTCCATCGATCCGCCTGTGGTCTCTGCATTT
>DCHU01000024.1:27593-36733 GCA_002314915.1 Caryophanales bacterium UBA1744 | reverse complement strand
ATTGAGATGACGACGAATGAGCGGGTCTTAAGTAAGTTCTTAAGGACTCTTGATGTTTCGCCCTTCTCCTTCTTCTCTCTTGTGATTGGTTCTGCGACAACTCTTTCGGTTGAGAGTTTGGCACAGAGAATTGTGAAGACGACGCATAGTGCAGCAAGAACAGCTACACCGATGATAAGTTTTGTTGGATTCAATTGGGAAACCATAATTGCGTTGCCTTCTGCATCGACCTGAGCAACGCCATCAACGACTTTCTGGACCTTGTCATAAGAGACGAAGCTTAATGCCATTGGACCGAAACCGCCGAGGGTTGAACCAACTGAACGGAATACTGAAAGAGCGTTTCTTTCTTTATCGTCTGTTGTGATGACGCTGGCCATTGATCCATAAGGGATATTTGTTCCGGTATAGAGCATTCCAAAGAGAATGTAAGAAACGGTTGCATAGATGATTGTCGCGACTTTGTTATCGCCGAATAATGTTCCAACAGGAAGGAACATGATGATGGATGATAACGCAAGAGGAACTGCGAGATAGACAAGCCATCTCTTATAGCGCGTTCCAAGTTTCTTGCATGGCGCTGTATCAACGATTCTACCCCAAAGTGGGTCGTTAATCGCATCCCATACACGTGCGACGATCATGATGATCATGACGACGATTGGTGTGATACCGAGTGCCTCGGTGTAGAAGACCTGAAGGAAAGTGTTAACAAGTCCGAATACGAGTAAGGAGCCAACGTCTCCGAAAGCGTAACCAAGCTTGTCCTTCATCCTTATTCCGGATGTCTTCAATGCTTTTGTTTGCTCAGCCATAAAAAATCCTCCTAATAGACTATTATTGGTTAAGTTGCTTAATTAATTATTATTCTAGGCTGAAAAGACGCGAAATACAAAGACTTTATATATAAAAGAAAAACACACGTGTTAGGTGTGTCTTATCTTATTTGTTTTTCGTTGAGTTTCTGAGGACAAGTTTTGCATCGAACTTGTATGACTTTTCCTCAAGGTTTCTATTGATGAGATCAATGAGCATGTACATCGATCGTTTTCCGACTTCCTGCCAATCAAGGTCGAGTGAAGTAAGCGTTGGTCTAAGAATGTGCGCGTACTTTGTACCGACTAAAGAGACAACTTGGATGTCTTCAGGGATTCTGAGACCGCTGTCTGTTGCCGCATTTGCAACTGCCGCTGCAATAGAGTCACGATACGCGATGTAATAACCTTTTTTGTGGTTCTGGAAATAGTTTGTGAAGTCCGTGTATGTTCTTGTGTAAGAATCGTCGACGTTCATGATGTGATATGGCTTGCCAATTTCCTGGTGAGAAGCAATGAATCTTCTTTCGCAGTGGCTAAGCAATCTACCGCAGTTATGGAGGTGGATGAATGTCATCTCGGTATCTCCACCGTTTTCATAATATGACTGAATAAGCTTTGCGAGTGCGTTACTATATGAGAAATTAACGCATCCTGTTCTATCTCCGACAACCTTCTTGTTGATGACGATAGTTGGAACTGAATAGGAATTGATCTTCTCGATATCTGCCTCATCCAACTCATCATCGAAAATGATTGCGCCGTCAACGTGGGAGACGATAACCTTCTCAATCATCGAGATAGCATCTTCTCTCGAATGGCCTGTTGTAAATAATGTAAGAACAAATCCTTTTTCTTTTGCAACCTCTGAAACACCGCTCAACATTGAGGCGATATAAACATAGTTGGCACTAGGGATGACAATGCCGATGTTTGTTGTTCTATTTGTTGCAAGAGCTTGAGCTAAACCTGAAGGTTTATAACCTAAACGTTTAATTGTCTCCTCAACTTTTGTTCTTGTGGCTTCTGTGACGTTGCCCTGCTTATTAATAACACGAGATACCGTGGCAAGTGAAACACCTGCAGCCTGGGCAACCTGGTATATCGTAACGCGTTCTTTTAAATTCTCCATTGAATGTAAACCCTTTCACCTAAGTTATGGTATCAATCATTTTCACAAGTTCAATGAAAATTTTTCACTTATTTACACAATTTTCATAAATGGTCATTTTTTATGCGTAAACGGCATAAGAAAAAGGGGTTGCCCCCCTTAATGCTTGCTTATTCCTTGAAAAGATTGATGAGGTTTGTAGCGATCTCGCATTCTGGCGTATCTCTGAAGGTGATTTTCTCAACCACTTCACCAGCGTCTTTTACGATGAGAGTTGTGAGATTCTTTTTCTTCCTTCTGAGCAATCCGGCAATGAACATAATGATTCCGACTACGATTAGCAATCCGCCAACACCATAACAGACGTATGGGAAGATCGTTGCTGCGCTTGCAAGCTTTCCAACGCAAATCTTATCAGAGAGCAACGATACGGCTGCGACAAGAATTCCGATGAGGATAACGATGATTGATCCGAGGATTTTTGCAGCTTTCTTCATTTTGCCGATTCCGACCTCAACAGACACTCTATCAACTGGATAAATCTTTGTGACAGTGTTTGTTGTTGAATCTCCTTTCTTAGGAGTGACTTCAGCTTCGGTGATAATGAGCTTCTTTTCTGTTTTTTCAAAAGTGTAGTCTACGGTGATTTTATCGTCTTCGTTGCCTACAGTGAAATTAACCAAGTTTGTCATGCTGTTACCTCTTTTCCTTTTAATAAGATAAATCAAATGAGTGTTTCGCTCAATTTTTCTTTTCTTTTTGTTCTTTTGTTTCTTCGTCTACAACCGTGTTGAATGCCTTGGCAACAGGCATATTCCATTTGAATATGACGGCTAAGATTCTCAATGTAATAATGGTCCCGCACCCTATTAGTATCGCTACGATTCCAGATGAATCTCCCCAATTATTAAGGAAGAATACAGTGTATACCGCAGTGCCGATAAGGCAAGGCATCATATAAAACCTTTTCTTGAAGACCGTTGGAATTTCCCCCAAACAAACATCTCTAAACATACCACCACATACACCGGTTATAACACCCAATGAAGTGACAAAGATGTAGGTCTCAAATATGCCGATTGTACTAGGAAGAGCGTTATATGCGAGCTTTGCGCCAGCAACGCAGAAAACGGAAACGCCAACTGCGTCAACCGCGTAAATCCAGAAGTCATGACGATGATGTTCGAGGCCTTTAGCGGTCTTTGGAATGCAAGCAAGAACAAAGCATACAGTAGATATGACGATGGAGATTAAAGCTAGCCACAAATACTCAGGATCCCAGAAGATGTGAGGGACTCCGTTATGGAGTATTAAATCTCTTAAAAGACCTCCACCGAAAACCGACAAAAGAGTAAGAATCCAAACTCCTAGCAAGTCAGCTTTCTTACGAAGTGCGGTGACAGCTCCGGACGTAGCAAAGCTTATGCATCCGATAACCTCGATGACGAATAATATAATTTCAACCGTCGATGAAAACGTAATCATTTTAGTAAATTGGGTATGGAACCTTCTCTAACCTTTCAGATGGGATGTCACGTCTTCCCTCTTTCGCCTGATGCTGTCCATCAAGCATGACCAAGTCGCCTGTGTAGCCAACTGTGTCATTAGCGATAAGTGACGTTCCGACGCCATACATATCAACTGGCACTCCTTCATCAGTCCAGTCTTTGATTTTCTTTGCGGTGAAGCCGCTTGAGACAGTAATCTTGACCCAATCGAGTCCTTCTTTGATCAATCTTTCTTTAAGACCATAGATGAGCTCTTTGCATACACCATGAGGGTCGAATCCAGATGTATCCTTATCATCGAAATAATGGTCGATGAGCGCTTTTGAAGTATCGACTCGAACTCCTCTAAGGGTGCGTCCGAGAGCTTTTGCAACTTTTACTGTGTCTTCGACAACATTGTTGTTGTAGTCGATTAAAGCGGTAACTAGTTCATCAGGGAATGTCTCATGATAAATGTTGCAAGCTTTGACGATGTCACCACCGCTGATCTGGATGAGAGCGTGAGGCATGGTTCCCATACCTTTGACTCCGACCCAAGCGCCTTGAGCGTCGGTAGAGAATTTCTTGATGCCTGCAACATAGGTTGCATATCCATCACCTGTCTGGGTATATGGGTCATCCTGTCTGTCTGCCATTGAGAATGTATCTTTGCCTTTGAGGGCAATAACCACTTCTCGAACGTTTGTGGCAACACATGTTCTTCTTGTAAGGATTCCATCAATGATGGATTCGAGGAAACCAAAGTTTTCGTATTTGCCTGTTATTTTGAGAACAGGTTCTCCGGAATTAACGATGTCTCCATCATTAAGAGCGCGAATGTCTAATGACTCTGGCTCAATAGCGAATGTGTGTAGGATTGCGATTGCTTCATCAACACCGCAAACCATAACGTTGTCTTTTCTTTGAAAGAACTGCATCTCAACAATGTGTCCAGGGCAACGCTCTGAAACGATCTTACGAGACTTTAAGAAATAGTTAGCGGAGTAATATCCGTCTTTTATTCTTTCGTCGAACTTGAAAGTCTTGTTCGTCAAACGTGAGATCTTTCCCTGTTCTTTCAACTTAATTTCTAATTCTTCCATTTTTATTCTCCTGCTAAATAGAAGTCTTCTCCTGTTTTATAGCCTTCTACAACAAAGGCACCGTCCGTATCAATATTGAGACGAAGTTCTTTTGCATTGCAGATGTGGCAATTTGTTACGATGCCTTCTTCAGTGTGTGTTTTGAACACCGCACCATCGTATTGAATGGTGCCATCTAAAGATAAAACAACGTAATCTCCAGCCTTAAGGTTGGTATATTGAGTAACCGCTGTGAGGGTCTCTCCTGCCATTTCTACTGCAATTTCCTTTAGAGATTGGTTAGATGAAACATCTTTGATTGATGCAACCTGACCAACTCTGTAACCAGAATATGTGCAGTACTCAAGAGCCGGCAATTTTGCTCTCTTGAGAATGGTGTTGACGACATCAACGAGTTCCTCTCCTGGAGTGACAATCATGCCGTGAGCTTTAATCTTCAGCACTCTTGAAAGGTTGTTGATGTTTACTCCGACAAGTTCCTCTCCGCTATACATAGCGACAACATCACCTGTTATTACGCTGTGATCATAGAGGCTTTCGGTATTCATAACGATGAACAGGGTGTCACCTGTCACATCGTGATTGTAGAACATACGATACATGGTCATGCCCTACTTTCTATAGACTAAGCGATTGATGTTCTTGCCGATTGAGCGGAAGTTTCTTTCGTACTCGCTCATGGCGTCATCGCTGTCGTCATATTCGTAATTGTCTGTGTCGAACAACTTCTCCAAAGGAAGAGTTTCAGCCTCTTCTTTTGTAAAAGCATATAAATCGTCATTGTCGGTTTTGATTCTGATCTCGCCACCGTCTTTGAGGATATTCATCATATTCTGAAGCCTCACTCTTGTCGTGAGTCTTCTCTTCCAATGTTTCTTCTTAGGCCATGGGTCTGAGAAGTTTAGGAAGATGATATCAAACTTAAGTTTGCCGTTGATTGCCTCGTAAACGTTGTCAAAATCCTCATTCATGACTCTGATGTTTGAAATTTCTGATTCCACAACCTTCTTCGCGAGGATTCCGGAAATCGAGACATCCCTTTCAAGGGCAAGGAAGTTTCCTTCTCTTTTCGTGGATAATCCCAATACGAAATCACCCTTGCCAGAACCGACCTCTAAATAGAGTTTTTCGGCCTGGAAGTATGGGTCATCGATTTTGATTTCTTTTAGGACAACTCCATCATGTTCGTCTAAATATGGAGCAGCCCATTTCTTGAAGCGGCCTCTCACTTTAAGTTTCCTAACATGTAGATTGCACGAGCGTAGATTGCGATGTCTTTCATGAAGTCCTTGCGGCTGATGAATTCATCGACGCCATGCATGTTGCCTTGAGCTTCTCTGTTTGCTGGGAAGACAGCGCCGAATGCGACGCAGTTTGGGGCTTCCTTAGCATATGTTCCACCGCCAATAGCAAGTGGCTTAGCGAATAAGTCAAATGTCTCCGCCTTGTAGGCTTTCATAAGTGTTGAAACTAATGGAGACTTTTTGTCGAATAAGAGGTGATCGTGCCCATCGTTTAAAGGTGTAGCTGTAAATCCGGTTTTAGCAACGAGCGCTGCAACAAGATCGTCTCTCTTAGCATCTTCTCCAAATCTGAAGTCAAGCGATAAGGATAAAACCTTTGTTCTCTTCTCGTACTTGATAATTCCGTAGTTATAGGAACAGCCACCAAGTTCCTTAGAAACAACGTTTCCGCCCCAATAAGCGCCGTCACCTGAATTGATGACTGGAACAATGTCGACTAAGTCTTTGAGTTTGTAGAACTCTCCAATGGCTTTAAATGCAATAGCTGCAGCATTGATGCCCTTCTCTGGAGTAGAGCCATGAGCAGCTTTACCTTTGAATCTGACCACTGTGATGAACTCATTTGATGAGATATCGCAAGGAACGTTGTTTGTCTTCAAGTATTCTTCGAATTTCTTATCTAACTTAAGTGTGACTAAAAGTGAGTCGCAGACTGCATTGGTGACGATGCCGCCATCCATTGCTGTTACTGGTCCTAAATCGATTGTCTTAGTAAGAGAGTAAGCTCTCATTCCCTTTTCAGCATAGATTAATGGGTAATCAGCATCTGGAGTGAATGCATATTTTGCTGCTTCGCCTTTGAACTTATTGAAATAGTAGTCGAGGCATGATGATCCTCTTTCTTCGTCTCCACCTGAAACGATCTTGACTCTGAATCCTTTGAGCAAGCCTGCGTCCTGGAGCAATTTTGTAGCATAGATAGCTGCGACTAATGGTCCCTTGTCATCACAAGCGCCTCTGCCATAGATGACTCCATCTCTTTCGTCTGGATTGAATGGGCCAGTTGTCCATGTTCCTGTTGCTGGAACGACGTCTGAGTGACCATAGATTCCGATGAGTGGTCCTTCTTCTCCGATTGTCAATTCAGTGCAATATCCGTTAACTGAATCAACTTTCCAACCGAAGTCTTTTCCTAATCTGCCAACGAAGTCGAGAGCCTTCTTGACTCCGAATCCGTATGGCTGTCCTTCTCTAGCAGTTGTTGCGTCGTAAACTGAATTGATCTTGATGAACTGCTTGAGTGTTGCGACGGCTTTATTCTCATAGCCTTTCGCGAGTTTCTTAAAATTTGCCATATTATCCCTTCTAGCCCCTATAAAAAACCTCTTTAACCTCTTAACCGCGAGGGGCTTATTACTTGGTATGTGTCAGGAGGATATAATCCTCAAAGACCATAGCCTTGAATAGTTTATTCTTAAAGAAAAGGATTTGCCACACTTTAAGCAGCAAATCCCTAAGGTTATTTGTTTTCTGTTGCAGGCTTATCGTAAACAGATCCGATATCTTTGCCTTTAGTACCGATCTTAACAATCTTATAAACTGCAGGGCTAAGTAGGACTGCTACCGCAAATTCTATAGCAAAGTTAATTGTGAATGTTAAGACGAGGACATAAGTTAAGACGTTAGCGCCTTCTGGAGTCCAAGTCTGATAGAGAGGGATGAAGAATGCGTAAACTCCACCAAGGAATATTCCGGTATTGCAAACTGGGACAATGAGAGAAGCAAGGATTACCGCAACCCAATCATTGACGTTACGCAACGCCTTGAAGAGGAATCCTGAGGCGAGTCCGGCAATTCCTGTCTTGAGTAAGCACAAGATGATTGTGAGGACTGGGCTGAACGCAAAGAATGTTGATAATGTTCCTGGATCGACGAGGCAGATAACGCCATCAATGAGTCCGAGGAATAAACCCCACCAAGGGCCGTAAATGCATGCGCCAACGACGATTGGGATGAGGGCAAGGTTGAATGATACTGTTGTCATGAAGATTTTCGACATGAACATAGAGAAGATGCCGAGTGCAATTTCGATAGCTGCGATGATTGCGACACCTGTCATCTGTCTAACTGTGATTTTTGTTTTCATATTTACTCCGTATGAGCGATTGCTCTAGATAAATGTGAAGTAGTACGTTGATATGCTTAATTGTTGTTTTCTGGTCTCTTACTTGCCTCTTCTACGATACATGGCAGAAAGACCGAATAAAGTTAGATTCTCTTCGAAGACAAAATCCTCAAGCAACCCTGTAAGGTATCTTGAATTACCTCCAGTGATAATCTTCTTGAGCGGATATCCAGCTTCCTTTTCGAATGCCTTTGCGAATCCTTCAATCTCAAAACAAGTACCATAGATGATACCGGAGTTCATTGAATCCAATGTGTTTGTTCCAATGACGTGTTTTGGAGCCTTGAGAGAAATCTCCGGAAGAGCCGCAGCACCATCAACTAAAGCGTTGATCGAGATGCGGACGCCTGGCGCGATTGAAACGCCGGCAAAAGATCCGTCTTTATCAAGGAATATGTATTTATTAGCGGTTCCCAAGTCCACGATGAGACATGAGTTCCCATATTTCGAAGATGCACCTACGCAGTCGGCGATTAAGTCTGCACCGACTTCGTTTGGGTAATCGCATTTCAGCTTCATTCCGGTCTTTAAACCAGGTCCGACGGTTAATGCCTTAATTCCCCATAGGTCTTTGCTCATCTGCACGAAAAATGCAGTTTTGCTTGGAACTACCGATGAAATGATAACTCCATCAATGTCCCCCACCTCTTTATGGAGCAATTTGAATCCTGCTCCTTTTACTGAAGCATCGTCTGCAGAGGTTACAGAAGATGTCTCGAACTTATGAGTAGCGATCAACGTTTCGCCCTCAAACACACCAAAGTTTGTCATGGTGTTGCCAATATCAATGGCTAATAGCATATGGTCTACCTCCGCTCCAATCTCAGCCTATGCTGAGTATCGGGCAATCAAAGTATATTATTCGCCTAAACAAGAAACAAACGATTATTGCTTTAAAGCAAATGAAAAGGCTCACATTAAGCGAGCCTTTAAATGTTTTGTTATCAGATTATAAGACGCCCTGAGCGATCATAGCTGTCGCGATCTTGTCGAAACCAGCAATGTTTGCGCCTGTTAAGCAGTCGTTTTCAGGGATGCCATACTTCTTCTGTGTAGCATTGATGTTAGCGTAGATTGCTTCCATGATGCCTTTGAGTCTTGCATCGACTTCTTCGAATGTCCAAGAGAGTCTCATTGAGTTCTGTGACATCTCTAAGCCTGATGTAGCGACACCGCCTGCGTTTGCAGCTTTGCC
>DCHU01000024.1:9423-27435 GCA_002314915.1 Caryophanales bacterium UBA1744 | reverse complement strand
CATGGGAGAGCTACGTCAACCTTGACTGTCCAGACTGTTGGAGCGCCAGGGACTTTAGCTGTGTATGTGACATTTGGAACGCGGTCTGCGTAATCTTTGATTCTTCCTCTTTCGACTTCTTTGATCTGCTTGAGGACTGCAACATCGATTCCGTCTGGTGCATAGATCCAACCTGTTGAGTCGGATAATGTGACGACCTTAGCGCCGAGCTGCTGAGCTTTCTGTGTAGCATAGATTGCGACGTTACCAGAACCAGAAACTGCAACTGTCTTGCCCTTGAATGAGTCATTTAAGACTGTCTCCATAGCCTTAGCTGTGAAGTAGCATAAGCCATAACCTGTTGCTTCTGTTCTTGCGAGTGAGCCGCCGAATGTGAGGCCCTTACCGGTTAAAACGCCTGTGAATTCATTCTGAAGTCTCTTGTACTGACCAAACATATAGCCGATTTCTCTGCCACCTGTTCCGATGTCGCCTGCTGGGACGTCGGTATCTGGTCCGATGTGACGATAAAGCTCTGTCATGAATGCCTGGCAGAATCTCATGATCTCCATGTCTGACTTTCCTTTTGGATCGAAGTCAGATCCGCCTTTAGCACCACCCATTGGAAGGGTTGTTAATGAATTCTTTAAGCACTGTTCAAGAGCTAAGAATTTTAAAATTGATACGTTGACTGATGGGTGAAGTCTGATACCACCTTTGTAAGGACCGAGTGCAGAGTTATACTGGATTCTCCATCCTCTGTTGACACGGACTACATTGTTGTCATCAAGCCAAGCGACTCTGAACTGAACAAGGCGTTCTGGTTCAAGGAATCTCTCTAATAACTGATTTTTCTCAATGGCAGGGTTCTTCTCGACCATAAGTTCGAGTGATTCAAGAATCTCCTGGCAAGCCTGTGTGTACTCCTTCTCGCCTGGGTTCTTTGCTTTGAACTCTTCAAACACTTTGTTTACGTAAGCATTGTTCATAGAAATTTACTCCTTTGTAAAATTATGTTCGCATTATATATATAAGGATTTTAAATGGCACTTATTTTTTAATACTTTTACTCTTTATTTTTATCAAAAAGAAAAAGGCGCACATGTAAGCGCCTTCTTGTTTTTTAAGCAACGACAATATTGAAGATTCTGCCCTTGACGTAGATGACTTTCTTTACTGTCTTGCCATCTAACCAGACCTTGAGTTTCTCAGATGCGAATGCTGCTTTTTCAGCTTCTTCCTGAGTGGCATCTGGTGAGAGTTCTAAGACATCTCTTACCTTACCATTGACAGAAACTGCAACTTTGACTGTGTTGAGAGTGAGTTTGGATTCATCGAATGTTGGCCATGGCTCATAGCACAATGACTTATCGTGTCCTAAGCACTCCCACATCTCTTCACCAGCGAATGGGGCGATGCAAGAGAACATCTTGACGAAGCCTTCAATGTATGGACGATAGAGTGTTTTTGCTTTGTAACAGTCATTGATGAACACCATCATCTGCGAAATTGCGGTGTTGAATGACAAGTCTTCATAGTCGGTTGTGACTTTCTTGACTAAGAAGTTATATGAATAGTCGAGCTCACCGGAGTTATTATCGACGATTCTAGCCTTGAATTCGTCTTCGGAGACTAAACGGTAGCATCTCTCGATGAAACGTCTAGAACCTTGTAAAGAATCGGTATTCCAAGGTTTCGCATCGCATAATGGGCCAGCAAACATTTCGAACATACGTAATGAGTCAGCACCGACATCTCTTACGATATCGTCCGGGTTAACTACGTTACCACGTGACTTGGACATCTTTTCGTGGTTCGAGCCAAGAATCATGCCCTGATGATAGAGTCTTGTGAATGGTTCTTTGCAATCGACGACTCCAATGTCATATAAGAACTTGTGCCAGAATCTTGCATAAAGCAAGTGTAATACTGCATGCTCCTGACCACCGATGTATAAGTCGACTGGCAACCAGTGTTTGATCAATTCTGGATCAGCGATTGCATCATTGTTTTTTGGATCGATGTATCTCAAATAATACCAGCATGATCCTGCCCACTGTGGCATTGTATTCGTTTCTCTTGTAGCCTTCTTGCCATTGACTTCAACGTTGAGCCATGATTTTGGGGCGTTGGTTAATGGTGGCTTGCCGTCTCTAGATGGTTTGTATTCGTCAAGGTCTGGCAAGACGAGTGGCAATTCGTTCTCTTTGAGTGCGATTTCTTCGCCGTCTTCGGTAGTAACAACAGGGATTGGCTCACCCCAATATCTCTGACGTGAGAAGATCCAGTCTCTTAACTTGTAGTTAACGACTTCCTTTCCTGCACCCATAGCTTCAAGGTGTTCTGTGATGACTTTCTTGGCTTCAGCGATGTTTAATCCATCGGCATAAGCTGAGTTGATGTGTGGGGCGTCTTCAACGAACGCTTCTTCGCCTGTGTATCCTTCGAGAACAGGGATTAATTCAAGTCCATATTTATTTGCGAATGCGAAGTCACGCTCATCGTGTGTAGGGACGGCCATGACGGCACCTGTACCGTAAGAACCGAGAACATAGTCCGAAATGTAGATAGGGATGCGCTTTCCGTTGATTGGGTTAACTGCATCAGCGCCTAAATAGACGCCTGACTTGTCTTTCTCTAATGATGTTCTAGCAAGGTCTGACTTCTTGGCAGCCTCAGCGACATATGCTTCAACCGCTTCTTTCTGAGCCTCAGAGACAATTTCCTTTACAAGTGGGTGCTCCGGCGCAAGGACGCAGTATGTGCATCCGAAGAGTGTGTCAACACGTGTTGTGAATACTTTGAACTTCTTGTCTGTTCCGGCAACACCAAAGGTGATTTCGACACCGGTTGATCTTCCGATCCAGTTCTTCTGCATCTCGAGAGTGGACTTTGGCCAATTGAGTAAGGTGAGGTCTTTTTCGAGTTTGTCAGCGTAAGCGGTAATCTTGAGGATCCACTGTCTCATTGGCATACGGATGACTGGGAAGCCACCGCGTTCGGATTTGCCATCGATAACCTCTTCGTTAGCGAGGACTGTTCCGAGTTCTGGACAATAGTTGACCGGAACGTTAGCAACATACGCTAAATCGTGTTCGAATAATTTAACGAAGATCCACTGTGTCCACTTGTAGTAGTCCTGATCGATGGTGGCAAATTCCTTTGTCCAGTCGATAGACATACCAAGAGACTGAATCTGATCTTTGAAGTGAGCGATGTTCTTTCTTGTGAATCCTTCTGGGTGCTCGTTGTTTGCAACAGCGAACTGTTCTGCTGGCAAGCCGAAAGCATCCCAGCCCATTGGATGAAGGACGTTAAAGCCCTGCATTCTCTTCATACGGCAAACGATGTCGCTTGCTGTATAGCCTTCTGGGTGTCCGACGTGCAAGCCCTGTCCTGATGGATAAGGGAACATGTCTAATGAATAGTATTTTGGTTTTGAAAAATCATGAGTGTCGCAGTAGAAAGTGTTGTTTTCTTCCCAATACTTTCTCCACTTCGCCTCGATTTTCTGATGATCGTAAGCCATAGTAGACTCCTTTATGTTTAATGATGAGTAAGTTTATTTTGTGAGAGCTGCGATATATAAATCTTCGTAGTTCTTTGCAGACTGTGACCATGAACGGTCGAGTCTCATTGCGTTTCTAGCAACCTTGTAGAATGCCTTCTGGTCAGCATAGAGTGCTCTACTCATGCCGATAGCATAATCCATTCCCATGGCATCATAGTTATTGAAACCGATTCCATTGGCTGAATTTATGTTGTCTCCAACATATCCTTCGACTGTATCCGCGAGTCCTCCGGTGTATCTAACGATAGGGAGCGTTCCATATCTCTGGGATACCATCTGGGAGATTCCACAAGGTTCGAAGAGTGAAGGCATGAGGAAGAAATCACATCCTGCATAAATCTTGTGAGCAAGGTCATCGGAATATCCGATGTATATGCCGCAAGTATCAGGGAACTCTCTTCTTAACTGTTCCATCTGCTGTTCGAGTTCATATTCGCCTGAGCCTAGAACAACGAGGTTAGCGCCTTGTCTTAATGCCTTTCTCATTGAGTCGGCGACAAGTCCGATACCCTTCTGCCAGGATAAGCGGGAAACGAGTCCGTAAACTGGTCCGCCATAGAACTTGAGGTTCATTGACTTGAGAAGAGCGGCCTGGTTTGCATGTTTTCCTTCTTCAAGATTGGTGATTCCATAATTGACTTCGAGCTTTGCGTCTTTTCTTGAATCCCATTCTTTTGTGTCGATTCCATTGACGATACCGACAAAGTCATCGTATCTCCAATTGAGAACACCATTTAGGTGGAACTCTGACTCAGGGTTGAGAAGCTCATTTCTGTGAGTTGGAGAAACGGTTGTGATCTTATCGCAGTAAATCATTGCGGATTTAAGGGTTGAGACCATGTTATTGAATCTGACTGCACCACTCTCATATATTGAGTCTGGAAGTCCGTAGAAGTCTCCAAGATAGAACTTATCGAATTCGCCTCTGAAGGCTGGATTGTGAATCGTTAAAACAAATTTTGTTTTAAAGAACAATGGGTTTGTAGCTTCTTTCTCTTTGATGAGAACAGGGATGAAGCTAGCCTGATGGTCGTGAACGTGGATGATGTCAGCCTGGAATTTGAGTCTGTTTAAGAGGGTGACACATGCAACCTGATAGAAAGCGAATCTCTCGGTGTCGTCTGGATAGCTGTAGAGATTGTCTCTTTCAAAGTATGGACCATTTGAGATGAGATAGTACTTGATGCCATCGATGGTTGTTGTGTAGATGGCAGCAGTGTTTCTTCTCCATGAAAGCGCGACTTCAAATTCATCGACTTTCTTGAACTTGTACTGCTTTTCTTTCTTCCACATGACCTTGTAAAGAGGCATTGCCACGATAACTTCATGGCCCATCTTAACAAGTTCTTTTGAAAGGGAATAAGCAACGTCAGCGAGGCCGCCCGTCTTTGCGAGTGGGTTGACCTCAGATGAGAACATTGCGATTTTCATTAGATCTTTGCTCCTTGTCTGATGTAGATATGGTTGTCCTTATCTCCTGCGATAGTGTGCTTCTCAAGAACTGTTGAGTATTTGTCGATGATGACGTTGTCAACTTTTGCTCCCTCAAGAATCCAAACGTTGGATAAGAGGATTGCGTTGCTGACCTTAGCGCCTTTTGCGACTTTGACATCACGGCAAATGATAGAGTTCTTGACTTCGCCTTCAATAACACATCCGTTTGAAACGAATGAGTTGGTGACTTTCGAATCCTCACCATATAAAGCTGGTGCGGTGTCGTGTGTTGTTGTATAGATTGGTCTCTCTGGGACAAAGAGCTGGCTAGCCACGTCTCTGTTGAGAAGTTCGAATGAGTAATCGATGTAATGCTGGAGGGAATCGATTCTTCTGATGTATCCAGTATGCTTAGCACAGTGAATGTTGAAGATTCCGTTCTCTGCGAGATAGCCAATCATCTCCTTTAAGCCCCATGATGAAGGAACTTTTGCGGATTCATCAAAGATTCTTTGGAGGACGTCTCTATTGATGATCCATGTTCCGAGAGCAACTTTTGCCTTCTTGTGATCTCCGTTGTTTGGCTTTGCGGAGATGAGGTAGTTGTCGCTGTCGATTTCGTATTCGTTTCCGCCGAACCACTGCTCATCAGCATCATCGATCTCATGGTAGAGAGATGTGATGGACTCGCCTCTCTCGATATGTTCTTCGAGGAATGGTGTAAGGTCGGTGTTCGTGATGACGTCAGCAGACTGAATTACGATATATTTGCAACCTGAAGTGATGATTAGCCAATCGTTCTCTTTGAGGTTTGCTAAGTCTGTGTTGTATGAAGGGTTAACCTGTCCTTTTTCGTTATAGAAAACGGAAATCTTACCCATCTTTGTGTTGTTGACCCAGGACATTGTGTTTCCGAGGTGCTTTAAGATAGATCTCTGATGCTCTTTAACGAGAATTCCAACGTTATCGATTCCTGAGTTGCAGAAATTTGATAATGGGAAGTCACAGAATGCATATCTTCCTAAGAAACTGACCGATGCCAAAGGACGATCAGCTGTTAATTCGCCAAGTGTGCATGAGTTATGGCAATCGAGAATACCTAATACGCCTTTCATGTTATTTACCTGCCTTTCCGTTAACGACAAGGGCGATATCGCCTGGCTCGCCGTTTACATCCTCATCGACAAGAGTGTTCTGACCGATGATTGCGTTCACTGCAGTGACGCCTTTCTTAACAAGGGCTCCATTCATGATGACGCAGTTCTTGCAGCTTGCGCCAGCCTCAACTGTTGCATCGCTAGAAACGACACAGTGGTCAATTGATCCCATGATTGCTGCACCCTGGTTGACAAGTGAGTCCTTAACGACTGCTTTAGGGCCGATGTACTGAGGAAGTGAGTGATTATCTTCTGAGTAGATCTTATTGTCGCCCTGGACCTTATAAAGGTTGATTTCTGGATCGCCAGATAAGAGCAAGTCCATGTTTGCTTCATGTAATGAAGAAACCGTACCAACGTCTTTCCAGTACCCTGAATATGTGTATGCGACCATTTTCTTCTTCTGAGCCATCATTGTTGGGATGATGTTCTTTCCGAAGTCATGCTCTGAGTCCGGATCTTTTGCATCCGCTAAAAGAGCAGCTCTCAATGTCTTATATGTGAAAATATAAATACCCATTGAAGCTAAGTTGCTAACAGGTTTCTTAGGCTTCTCCTGGAAGTCCACGATGTTATCGTTGTCATCTGTGACTAAGATACCGAAACGTGAAGCTTCAGCCCATGGAACCTCATAAACTGCGATTGTGCAGTCCGCTTTGTTCTCAGTGTGCTTCTTAAGCATTTCGTTGTATGTGCAAGAATAGATGTGGTCACCTGAAAGTATTAAGACATACTCTGGGTCGACTCTATCGAGCCAGTCAACGTTCTGATAGATAGCATCTGCTGTGCCTCTATACCAATTGCTTCCTTCGTCTGTCTGTTTAGGTGTTAATACAGAAGTGATGGATCTTACTCCGTTTAATCCCCACTTCTCACCGTTTCCAACATAGGTGTTGAGTTCGCTTGACTCATACTGTGTCAAGACTGATACACAGGTAATTCCTGTATTTGCGCAGTTAGAAAGTGGAAAGTCGACGATGCGATACTTTCCTCCATAAGAAACCGCTGGCTTTGCAACTTTTTTGGTTAAAGCCAATAAACGGGTTCCTTTTCCGCCTGCGAGAATCATAGCTGCCAATTTGGTGCTCATAATTTTCCCCTCCGAAATATTGGTTACATTGTAACACAATATATTTAGTTTGAATGCTACGTATTGCTAAAGTTGCAACTTTCATGCCAGTTTTTGTGATTTTTGGAATTTATATAAATATATGGTTGCTCAATTGCTTTCGTAGTGGTATATTCCTAAATGCGATTTTCGAGTCGTAACCCGAAAAGGAGTGAATTAATTATGTCAAGAGTATGCCAGATCACAGGTAAAGGACCAATGAGCGGAAACAATCGTTCCCACTCTGTTAGAGCAACACGTCGCGTTTGGAACGTCAACCTTCACAAGTACAAACTCAACATTAATGGTAAAGTCGTTACCGTTAAGATGAGTGCTCGTGCTTATCGCTCACTCAACAAGAGCGCTAAAGAAGCTGAGTAATTAGTTCTTCTTACCAATGAAAAAATAGAAGCGGATAATCCGCTTCTTTTTTTATGCTTTTTTAACAATTGATTACAAACAGCGAGATGACGCTGATTAGATATACAGCGAGGTACGAGAATGCAACAAGCCATTCGGTAAACGCGAGAGCGAAGAAACTTCTCTTTCCATCCTTCTCGATATATTCCCAAGAATAGACATCTTTCTTCACGAACAAAGTGATGACAAATGCTGCGATACAGACAAGGACGATGATCACTCCAAGGATGAAATAATCATATTTTGAGCTGACCATGTTTGCGGTTCTAATCAAGTTCAGAACACTGCACATCGTGAATGCGTTTACCACTGTAACCAAACCTTGTCCGATGGCGATGAACATATGTTCTTTCGGAAGAGTCGCCTTAACGTATGACCCCGCCACAAAGAGGCCTACAGCAATCACTCCTGCCGCCAGATTCAAAACCGAGAATAAGACAAGTTGATCATTGTAACCCGAGGAATACTTGATCACATAAGCGAGGAAAGGCAGGGTCGTACCGAGATATATAAAGAATAATATACGCGCAATGACTCTGGTCGTTGGGTTCATTCTCTCAAACGATTCATACGGTAAGTATGCCTTAAGAGAGTATGCCTCACTCTCTTTTTTGTATCCAAGGAATACCGTAACAAGAAATGCGACAAGCACAATACCAGGTACGGAAACAAAAGAAATAAACAATGAGATATCCATTAAAGCAACGTCTCCACTCTTTCGGCAAAATCATCATGCCCGAACAAATACGATCCGGCAACGATGACATCCACTCCAGCTTCTTTAACAATCTGGACGGTTGTGTCTTTTATGCCGCCATCGCACTCGATAAGAAAACTCCTATTTTCGATATTTGCCAAATAACTGATTTTATCGGCGCACTCTGGCATAAACGCCTGACCGCCTTTACCAGGTTCAACAGTCATGATTAAAATCATGTCGACATCCTGCAAGTAAGGAAGTAACGTCTCAACTGGTGTGGCAGGCTTAATTGATATGCCGACCTTAGAACCGGCTTCCCTAATGAGTCTAATTGTCGTTCTAACAACTTCTTCATTTGGGCAAGCTTCTAGATGAAACGTGACGTAATCCGCACCCATCTTTGCAAACTTCGGGCCATTTATCCAAGGTTCTTCAACCATGATGTGAACGTCTTTTACCAAGCCTTCGCAAATCGGCACTAGTTTCTCAACGAATTCATCGCTGAATGTCGTCGCCGGAACAAAACGTCCGTCCATGATGTCTATATGAACGAATTTGGCTCTCGATGTCCTAAGAAGTGCTATTTCATCTGCAATTCTAGAGGCATTGGCAGATAGTATTGATGGCGAAATGATGATTTCTCTATTCATATTATTTAAATCCAAAAATTCTGGAAAGAAGCGACTTCTTTTCCTTGAACGCATTCTTGTCCTTAAGAACGGTTTCAATCGCCCTCCTCAACTGGTTGCACGATTGATATCTCTCTTGATATCTCTTTCTAAGACATTTGATGACTATTCTATCCACAGCTTTTGGGATGGAAGAATACTCATCTGAAGGGATAGGCGCGCTCTTTTTGACGATAGCGCTGACGACGGCTTTCTTGTCCTCTCCATAAAAAGGGAGTTTGCCGGTGAGCATCTCATAAAAAACAACTCCCATAGAGAAAATATCAGACTGGATGAGCGGATCTCCTCCGGTGATGATTTCTGGAGCAGTGTAGAACAAGGTTCCAGGAATTGCTTCTCTATTTGCTTTTTCGCCTACATGGCTCGAAATGCCAAAGTCCGTAATTTTGACAGAGCCGTCTGCAGCATAGAACATGTTGTCTGGTTTAATGTCACGATGAACAACGCCATGGTCATGTACATATTGCATTCCAAGGCAGAGTTGTACCATAAATTCGCAAGCTTCTCTTGCGCTTAAACAATGGTTCTCCACCATATTCAACTTATCGCGAAGGGTTCTTCCTTCAACGTACTCGTTAATCATGTATGGGCGTCCACCATCAACGGTTCCCTGTCCATAAATGCGAACGATATTAGGCGAATTGAAACAAGCGCAAGCCTCGCACTCTTTTCTGAATCGTCTAATGTTTTCTGGGTCAGCCATGCAGTCCACTCGCATGACCTTGATTGCGACGTAACGATGAGATAGCGAATCAAAGCCTTCGTAAACATCGGCCATACCGCCATGAGCGATACGCCCTGTTACACGATAGCGACCGTCAATTTTCATTCCGATCTCAATCATTGTGCTTCGGTCTCCCAAATTGCTACGCCAATGTTGTCGCTTCCGCCGTGAGCGTTTGCAGCAACGATTAATGAGATTGGTTTCTGATCAACTCTCTCATCACTTGAAAGAATGGCGGCAATCTCATCCGATGGAACCTGGTTATAAAGACCATCGGTGCATAATAAGATAGTCTCACCGCGATATTTAAATTGTTTAATATCCAAAGAAAGAGAAGGATATATTCCCATGGCATTCAATAAAACGTGTCTCTTTGGATGGGTGAGGGCCTCTTCTTGAGTAATCTTTCCCGTGTTAATGAGCATCTGAACATAGGTCTGATCTTCGGTGATCTGTTTGATCTGGCCTTCTTTTAGACTGTATGCACGGCTGTCGCCAACAGAGACAACAATCATTCTCTTGTTTGAAATGAGAGCCGCAACAAGAGTTGTTCCCATTCCTTTGTATCTAGGATTCTTATCTGCGGTTTCATAGATTGCAGCATTTGCTTTCTTTGCAATTTTGGTTAACCAAGCAATGTCAGAACCAGCGAAAAAATGTTTCTTCTTAGATGGGAAAGCTTTTGTGATGATGTCAATTGCCATACGAGACGCGACATCGCCCTTCTGCTGGCCTCCCATTCCGTCACATACGACAAGAAGGACTTCGCCATCTGGGTTCATTAATACTGAGGCTTGGTCCTCGTTGTTCTTGCGGACCTTACCTTCATGAACTTTGTAGCCATAGCTGCCACGGTATTTAGTTGCCATAGTTCTTCCCCTTTCTCTCGTATTTGACTCTTAGTTGTCCACAAGCCGCGTCAATATCCGTTCCGAACTCTTTTCTAACGGTACAATTGACACCTTTATCGTTTAAGCGTCTATTGAAAGCGTGGACATTCTCGCTTCTTTCAAATGGTTTTTCTTTAACTGGATTCAATGGGATGAGATTAACATAGCAGAAGATTCCTCTCAGTCTTCTAGCGAGTTCATCTGCATTTTCTATAGAATCATTCAATCCCTTGATCATGATGTACTCAAATGTCACTCTGCGGCCTGCGGTCTCGACATAGTACTTGACCGCATCCAGGAGCTCATCCATGTTGTACTTTCTTGAGATAGGCATTATCTGGTTTCTGATTTCGTCGTTTGGAGCATGGAGAGAGATAGCAAGGTTGATTTGGATTCCCTCATTTGCGTATCTTCTGATTCCGTCAACGAGACCACATGTTGAGACGGTGATATGTCTTGCACCGATAGCAAGACCTCTTTGTTCATTCATGACACGAACGAACGACATGACATTGTCATAGTTGTCAAAAGGCTCGCCGGTTCCCATAACGACGATATGGGATACATTCTCGCCTTCTTCAGCAAGCAATTGATTCATAAGAATCACTTCACCAACCATTTCCGCGGCAGTGAGGTTTCTTGTTTTGGCTAAAATGCCTGATGCGCAGAAAGCACATGCCATAGAGCAACCGACCTGGGAGGAAACACAGATTACGTTACCGTAATCGTATCTCATAAGAACTGTTTCCACTTTTGAATGGTCTTCCATTTCAAGTAATAACTTGACGGTTCCATCCTGAGCGTTTTGGCGCGTGAAAACAGTTGGCAAGTCTAAGCAATACTCTTCTTCGAGGACTTTTCTAAAATTCTTGGAAATGTCCGTCATCAAAGAGAAGTCATAGACTTTCTTAATGTAGATCCACTCGTAAAGCTGTCTTGCTCTATAACGAGTTTCTCCACGGCTAGTCATCTCTTCTTCTAAAGCTGGCAGAGAGAAGCCAAAGAGATTCTTCTTCATCGGAACTATCTTTCCTTTGCAGAAGACATTGGGGCGAATCCTGTGCCTTCAAGTGGGTTGGCGAGTGCTGCAGGGTTATCTAGAGCGATTGTGTTTTCTTCCTTCTTGAGGACCGCATAGTACATAGCGGTATCAAGTTCATCCTGTGGGAAGAGCTGCTCTTCTTTGATAAATTTGAATTCTGTGTGATTTAGTAAGAATTCGGTGACCGTCTGATGTCCCTCCTTCTTGCTAATTGTGTAAATCATATAAATGAGGATTCCATCATTTGCGACAACCTTAGAGACGCCTTCGAGGGCTTCTTTCTCTTTTTTAAAGAGTTCGTCCATTTCATCCTTTTTGAAGTGAAGGAGATAATCCGGCTGTTCTCTGATTAAGTCGAAGTTTGTTGATTTAGGTGAAACGATTACCAAGTCCTGTGGACGTGAGATTGCTGCGTCGAGGAAAGATGGGTCTGCAGCGAAATAATTGATGTTCTTCAAGCCTTCTGTTCTGATCATTCTTGCGACATCAGCATACTTGTCTTCAGAGTAGACTCCAAAGTTCATGCCAATCTTTGTCCCGTATGACTCGATTGCCTCTTTGAAAATCGCTCCATCTCCATTTCCATCAAAGATGAAAAGTTCAGAAGGGTCACTGACTCTATATTTGTCTAAGATGAACTTTGTAGCAAGTCTCTCGTTGAAGATTTTCCCTTCTTTAGCCGCTTCAAGTTTTCTTAAAGACTCTTTGCACTGGTAGTAGTAAATACCTGGTACAGGAGTTCCTTTGAATGCATTAGGGTCGATTGTGTTCTTGTCGAAACCTTCTCTCACACGAACTGTTGATATTCTTTGCTGAGCATTCTTTCTAAGAACTTTGTAGGTCGTTCCAAAACCATAGTGTTCAATGATTTTGAGAACCCATTCTGGAGTGTTGTATCTAAGCGACAAATACTTGTTGCTGGACTTTGAAATATCAGCAGGGATGTATTCATCAGGCTTACCCGACTTATCGAATAATGGTTTGAGGAGTTCAATCTTTTCTTCACCGAGCTTATTAAGCAAGTGAGCATCGACTTCTTCCTTGTTAAGTCTCTGATAGAAGTAATATTCTGCAAGGCATAAAGAGACAAGTCTCTTATCAGCATCTGTCAATGCTTCGATTGGCTTGAGGAGATAGGAGAAAAGAAGGTGGTGACGAAGTTCGCAACCAACTAATGAAGCAACTGTGTTTCTCTGTGGGCGAAGGTCAACGCTCGACTTGAAAACCTTCTTGAGCGCTTCGGCAAAAGTTAATCCGTTAGCAAGAACGTCAGTTAATACTGTTTCGCAAATATCTAATGTCTGCATGTTCCGGTCCTCCTATTATTTGTCTTCTTCGGTGAGGTATTCTTCGTTAGCGCTCCATTTTGCGTCTAACTCTTCCTCTTTGCCTTCGAAGACGTTTCCTAAATATGGTTCTGGTGCCGGGCCATCGTATTCTTCTTCATCGCTTTCAGCGTATGGGTCGTCCATTTCGACGATGTTGTCGGCTTTGATGAACCTTGGGTATGAGTCATTCACGTATTCGTAGTGGCTCGCCTCTTCGAAATACTCGAATGTGATATTTAAATTAATGGTGATTTCCTTGAGAGTCTGGATGAGATAGTCAGCGACTTTCTCTTCAAGTGGTGCAAACTTTGTAGGAAGGTGAATTCTGACTTCGGTATTCCAAGAAGTCTGTTCTACTCCATTGTGAATAATCATGGAGTTTGGTGCATAGAAAGAAATGCTCTCTTCGTCAACCTCAAAAAGCTGAGCGAGATTTTCCGTGTGCATCTTGCTGTAGTGGCCAGCCACGTATTGGTCTAAGCCTAATAAAGAAATGGTGATCATATTGAATCCTCGATTCACATGTGATTATATCACATAGAAAATTGCCCTAAATAGAGGGAATAGTGAAATTTGATACAATTATCAAAAAAGTGTATTAGTAGTCTAACGGATCAACGTTTACAGAAATGTCGACAGCACCTGAAGAAATTGGTGATGAAAGCAATTCTTTAAGGGCATTTACAACCTCGTCGCGTTTTTTCATTTTAAGCAAAACGACCCTCTTGTGTTTTCCGCCGACCATCGAATAGAACGGTGTGATAGGTCCAACGACATTTAGCGTATCGAGGTTCTTTTCCTCCAATGCTTGTTTTATCTCATAGGCAGCATTAACGCATCTTTCTTCGTTCACTGCCGCAAATTCTAGAAGTATTAGATAGGTGTATGGAGGGTATTGCGTAACCTTTCTCTCATTCATCTCACGAACAAAAAATCTTTCATAATCCTGGGTAGCACCGAGAGTTATGGCGTAATGGCGAGGGTTGTAAGTTTGAATAAAAGCAACGCCTTCTTTCTTGGAACGTCCACTTCTTCCAACCGCTTGAGCAATCAATTGGAATGTTCTTTCGGCGGCTCTATATGTAGGGAGAGATAAACCGATATCGGCCATAACGACGCTTGAAAGCGTGACGTTTGGAAAGTCGTGTCCTTTAGCAATCATCTGAGTTCCGACAAGAATGTCATACTCTCCGTTTTTAAATGACTTAAGCGTTTCTTCCATCTTCTTGGAGACTTGGCTAACATCAGAGTCCATTCTGGCCACTCTACAGCCCGGCATGATTTCTTTCAGTTCTTCAACAATTCTTTCGGTTCCATAACCAACTCTCCTAAGTTTTGTATAACCGCAACCAGGACATTTATCCGGATGGATCTGAACTTCGCCACAGTGATGGCACTTAAGCATATGGTCATGAACGTGATAGGTGAGGTTTCCTCCGCACTGAGGGCAAGCGAAAATATAACCGCACTGAGGGCAGTTGATAGCGGTCCAGTATCCGCGTCTATTAATAAGGAGCAAGGACTGTTCGTTCTTCTCGATTCTTTCTTTAATAGCCTGTAATACAGGCTTTGTCAGTTTTTCTGATGATTTATCGTAATTGAATCTATTGCACAAATCGATAATCTCTGTCTTTGGAAGAGGGCGCTGATTAACTCTGTTCTTCATCTCGGCGTATCCATATACTCCACGCATTGCTCTAGCTTTAGTTTCAAGAGTAGGAGTCGCCGAGCCAAGAAGGACCTTGGCATTAGAAATCTTTCCTCTCATAATCGCCACTTCTCTAGCGTGATAATAAGGCGTGTTGTCTTGCTTATATGACTCAACATGCTCTTCATCAAGGATAATCAACCCAATGTTGTTGAGAGGTGCGAAAACGGCACTTCTAGCTCCAACGACAATCTGAGCCTTTCCTTGAGCAATACGCCTATATTCATCGTATCTTTCCCCGGGAGTGAGCTCGCTGTGAAGAATGGCGACCTTAGGGCCGAAACGACGAGAGAAGTATTCAACCATCTGCGGGGTGAGATTAATCTCCGGTACAAGCATTAAGACAGTCTTGCCATCTTCAAGGTATTTTTCTGACACTCTGAGGTAAACCTCAGTCTTTCCTGAACCGGTGACACCCTGCAAAAGAACAACATCTTTTTCGGATGAGAGAATTGTATTGTAAGCATTTCTTTGTTCATCAGACATTTCGTGAGGATTCTCTCTTTCCTCAGGAGGTAACACAAACCTCATTTTCTCTTTGTTGAAAAGAACAACTTTCTTCTTATCTTCAAGTGCTTTAAGAATCGCTGGCGATCCACACTCTTTCTTAAGAACTTCTCCATTGGAGACGATGAGTCGCAGCATTTCAATTTGTTTAGGAGTTAAGCCTTCTTCATCCGAATCTACGACTTTAGCCCATTTCTCATACGCGATTTTTGGGCCCTTCAAAGAAGACATCTTAGGAGAAAGAGTCTTTGGGAGCATCGCTTGGAGAACGGAAATCAAAGGAGCCATGTAATAATCGGCAACACTATTTGCCAATTCCATTAGTTCATCGTTGATCAAAGGTTCTTCATCAATGATATCTGATTCGAAGATTTCCTTAATGGCATATCCAAAATCGTTTTCTAATTCTTCTTGAGTTTTGTTTACGGTTTGAACATCAGTGACGAATCCCATTATTTCCTTACCGTTGAAATTGATTCTTACCCTAAAGCGTTCCTCAACTTTTTTCTTACCATAGTACACATAAGAAAAAGTTCGCGCTAATGCACGAGCTCCATACTGTGTTAAGACGCTCACCAATTGCATAAATCAATTATACAACTATGTTGAGCATATTAACTAATCAGAATTCTTTTCACTTTCTTTAACGATGATTTCGCGAATGAGTTTTGCGGTTTCTTCAAGATTATCGTTGACGACTGGATATTTGTAATTACCTGACTGGTCAATTTCTGCTGCAGCTTTCGAAAGTCTTTCCTGGATAACATCCTCAGGTTCACTTCTGCGTCCTCTAATGCGGTCCTCAAGCGCCTGCATTGAAGGAGGCAGGATGAAGAAGGAGACAACATCATCACCGATCTCTTTGCATTTTGCCATTACGGTCTTCGCTCCATTGACATCAATCTCAAGCAAAACGTTCTTTCCTTCGTTTCTTAATTGGTCAACATAACCCTTAGGTGTACCGTAATAATTTGATACAAAGTAGTTGTACTCAAGGAGGTTGCCCTCAGCGATGTTTTTCTCGAACTCTTCTTTGGTGACGAAGAAATATTCTCTACCGTTCTGTTCGCCAGCACGTGGTCCACGAGTAGTCATTGAAATGGAATATGTAAGGTTGAGAGTTGTGTCCTCCATAACCTTTTGTCTAACGGTGCCTTTGCCAACACCACTAGGTCCTGACATAATGATTAACAATCCACGCTTCATATGTAAAAAGTATAGTTTCATTTACATCTTCTTACAATCTTATTAACTAAATTAGTTAGTGAAAGCGATTTAATGGTATTATTGTATCCGCTATGAGATTTACCGCTGAAAATTTGGAAACATTTGTGAAATTCATGAAAGAAAAGCTTCTCAATAAGCACATCTCTCATCCATTTTTCTACGCCTCGAATTCAATCTTCTTCCACTTATCCGGAAAAGACGATCATCGTTTTGTCATATCGTTGGATGACACGGATCCAAGATTCTACACCGCTACCCACTCAATCGATGGAAGGGGTCAGGATTCTCGTTTCTTGGACCAATTCCAGAAGGAAGTTGGCAACGCCTATATCATTGACATGGAGTGCGCTGAAAAGAATAAGATAGTTAAATTCAGCCTAACAATCATTAACTCGGTTTATAAAGAGGAAGCGAGAAACATGTATTTCGAGATGATTCCTCATCACGCTAACCTCATAGTCACCGATGCCGATGACAAGATTATTGTCTCGTATAGGCCTGGAGATTTTACTGACGCACGTCCTTTATATAGAGGAATGACTTACTCATATCCTCCAATGGGCAACTTTAAACACGAAGAAAACGGATTCGATTCAAATGAGTATCTTAAATACTGTCTAAGTAAAGAAACCGAAATTTCGGCAAGACGTAAGAAAGATAGATTCGGGCATGTAATCACCGCACTCAAAGCGAAAGAGAAATCGCTTGCGAGAAAGATTATTGTTCTCCAGAACGAAATAGAGGATGCCAAAACTCATTTGGATGACTCAAGATTCGGGGACGCAATCTATATTTGCTATGGCGAGATCAAGGATGGAGCAAAGTCATTCGAATACGAAGGAAAAACGATTAAACTCGATCCTTTAAAATCACTCCCTAAAAATGCCGAGAAGTATTACAAAAACGCAAAGAAGGCGAAACAGACAATCGCATATGGCGAGGAGAACATTCTTAAAACCGAGGAAGAACTACAGAACATCTCCTCTGCCTTAAAACAGGTTTTAGCTGCGGATGAAGAAGGACTCGAAGTACTTGAAAAGGATCTTGGTTTAAGCAAAAAGACAGGTAAGAAGAGAAAAGATGGATTCGATTCTCTTTCGCTGGCTACCCTTCCATATCAAGTTGAATACAAGGGCACTCACATCCTATATGGAAAGACATCGAAACAAAACGATTGTCTGACATTCTTATTCGCGACTAGCAAGAACCATATGTGGTTGCACATTATGGGAGACTCCGGCTCACATGTTGTTATAAAAAAAGACGATGCAACCGCTGATGAGATTCGTGTGGCGGCGGAAATCGCTCTCATAAATTCACATCGAGAAGATGGTGAAGTCATGTACACTTTGCGCCGTAATGTCCGCAAAGGAAATGTGCCAGGACAGGCCATTGTGAAAGTATTTGAGTCTATAAGAATTGATAATATATCAAATACTACTAAAGATTTACTAATCACTTCGACTAGAATGGATGTATCTAAGTAAGCATTTCCACCATCAAATTTGCATAGAAAAAGAGAGCTCGT
>DCHU01000024.1:0-9407 GCA_002314915.1 Caryophanales bacterium UBA1744 | reverse complement strand
CGTCGCTCTCTTTTATTTTGTGTTGTTAGGGAATGCTGCATCGTAAGCGGCGCAGTCTTTAATGATTGCATCAATTGCAGCTTGTCTATTCTTCATTTCACCAACATCAGTGAACTTTCCATGTTCAAGATCTTTATAAACTCTGAAGAAGTGTTGGATTTCTTCCGTGATATGAATTGGGAGTTCCGAGATATCCTTGTATCCCCTGTATAAAGGGTCGTGTGCGCAAACTGCGATGACTTTCTCGTCAAGTTTTCCGCCATCGATCATCTCCAACAATCCAATTGGATAGCAAATTGTGGTTGCCATAGGGAGGATTGGTTCAGAGCAAAGAACCAAGACGTCTAATGGGTCTCCGTCCTCCGACAACGTACGAGGAATGAAACCGTAGTTATGTGGGTAATGGGTTGAAGTGTAGAGAATTCTATCGAGTATCAACATACCGGATTCTTTATCGAGTTCATATTTGTTTTTGGAACCAGCGCTGATTTCGATACAAGCTAAAAATCTTTCAGGCTTAATCCTGTCTTTTGACACCGAGTGCCAGATTACGTGCATATTTGCCATAAGTTATACCTCCCTTATACTTTATCATTTTTGAACTATCTTAGTTAAAAAATATTAAATGCTGATAGAATTATGGTATGAAAAACAGAGCAGCACTCATTTTCTCTCTTATTCCAATGTTACTAACATCATGTGGTGACGGCGTTGGAAACAGGACTTTCTTCATCGATAGAACGGAGGAAGTTAGTTTTACATTTGAAGATGACACTGCGGCTTATATGAATCATGCATATTATAAAAATTGGGATGAAATCAAACCTCAATTGGAAATGGGCGTTGGAATGTTGGTTATCCTAACCCAGGTTACTTGCGGCCACTGCACAAGGTTTAAAGATACATTTGTTGATTATTGCAAGAGCAATTCAATAGCATACGGAGTAATAGAAAACTCAGGCAAAACATACGAAACGTACCAAGAATATCATAGACAAGTCGATGCTCTTAATGAGTTTTATGGTTACAAGGAAGGCGATTCAAATTATATACAAGCGGGCACTCCTTCAGTCTTGGGTTTGAATAAAGTTAAAGGCTTTGAAATGGTTGCTGGAGCAGTCACTTCCTCTAAGTTGCAATATGAGTTAAAACGTTTCGTAACTTACACAAACATATACCACACAAGAACATTCTCGATCACATCTGAAAACACACTCAAATACATTTTAAACACAGACGATGCAGACTCAGTAACTTTCTACCAAGAGGAGTTATATCCATCAGCCAAAGCATCAAGAAAAAGAATCGATGTAATTGACTACAACTTGATGGACGAAGAGGATAAGGCCTCCTTGTTTGCGGCATACTCTATCACCTCATATCAACCATTAGTGATATACGGCGAAACAAAGATAGACATAAAAAACGACCTAGACGGAGCCAAGTCGCTTATTGGAAATTACTTATAAGATTGAACGTACGTTTGGAATTTCAAACCTTCCTCGTACGTTTTAAATTTGCCATAGTAGAACCAGTCACCCATAACCTCTCTAATTCCATTAGGATATGTTCCGCTGACCATTAATTCATTCTTATATGTTTTACATATATCATCATGGCTATATAAGTAGCTGTTTACATTCTTTCTGCTAACCGCAAAAGCATAGTACTTCTCATGATTGAGGTTCTGTCTATTTTCGTCATATGCGATGACATCTGCGTAAATGGCATGCAATGAAACCGAGTTTGCATAGTTCATGAGATCTGGTGTGTTGCCGCCCGGACAGCGCATGTTGCATTCAAGGGCAACGAATTCACCTTTCTTGGCAAACCCAGGCCTGTCAGAATTGAGGACGAAGAATTCAATATGGAATAAACGCTTTTTTATTCCGAATGACTTAACAACCGCTCTTCCAGCTTTCTCAAATGCAACCTGATCAATGTCATGCATAGGAAGACCGAATGGCGTGTTCCAATAGAAATTATCCAACCCTTCATTAACAGTGATAGCAACCGCAACTGGGAAGTGATCTGTGCAGCAGAACACAACATCAGACTTGGAGTCGCAGCATCCGTCGAACGAAACGATAGAGCCGTCAATATACTCCTCCATGATATATGTCTCAGGGAGTTCCTTAGAAAGGAATGAGATAAGCTTTTCTTCGTTTTTGATGGAGAATGAGTCAGAAGCACCGACGCCAACGTCAGGTTTTACGAATACTGGGTAGCCGACTTCTTCGATGAACTTTTTAGCTTTTTCCAGGTCGGATGGGCCGTTTACCAACAAGTAACGCATTGTTTTAACTCCAGCGCGTGAGAAGGCCGCTTTCATAGCAGATTTTGCTTTGATAGCCTGCATATCCTCAGGCAAGAGTCCTGTTGTGATGCCCAAGTCTTTTCTTAAGCGGGCATCTTGCGTTAACCACCACTCATTGTTGGATTCAAGGTAGTCAATTTTGCCATATTTGTTTTCAAAGAAACGGCAGGCATTTAAAACAGCTTCATAGTTACTGAGGGTTGGGAGCCAGTAATATTCTGTTGCCGACTCTTTAAGCTCAGGACATAAAGCTGCGTATGGCGTATCGCCGATGCAGAGGACATTCATTCCTCTTGCACGTAATTCTTTTACGAATTGGAAGTATCTTTCTGGAAAGTTTGGTGAGATATAAATGAAATTCATGCCGATATAATCCACTATTCTGTGAATTCTTCAACCATTTTTTCAGCTTCGGTCAAAGATTTGGCACAAATAGCTTCTGTCGTTATGACCAAAAGCCTCTCGCCTTTTACTTCCACGGCACCTTGTTTGATGACATAGAAAGATTTCACACTGCGAGAGGTGAATTTCAAAACCCCTATCTTTTTGATGGAGGCAATGTAAGGGGTATGACCTCTTAAAATGCCTACAGGACCGGTGTTAGTTGGAACGTAACATTCATCAACTTCGCCTTCAAAGACGAGGCCTTTGGCGGATAAGATTGTAAGAACTAATCTTTCGCTCATTATTTGCCTTCCATTTCTTTTGCTTTCTTTTCGACTTCTTCGATTGTGCCGCAGTATAAGAAAGCATTCTCTGGGTACATATCATAAGCTCCGCTTAATATAGCCTTGAATGAACGGACTGTGTCCTGAACCGTAACATAAGCTCCAGGGAATCCATTGAACTGCTCAGCGACGTGGAATGGCTGAGAGAGGAAGTTTCTAATTCTTCTTGCCCTAGCAACGACAGCTTTATCCTCGTCTCCCAATTCATCAAGGCCTAAGATTGCGATGATGTCCTGGAGTTCCTTGTATCTCTGGAGGATCTTCTGAACGTCGCGAGCGACCTGATAGTGTTCTTCGCCAACGATGGATGGATCCAAAGCATTAGAAGAAGATTCAAGTGGATCAACTGCTGGGTAAATACCTAAAGCAGCGACGTTTCTATCAAGAAGTGTTTTAGCGTCTAAGTGTGAGAATGTTGTAGCCGGAGCAGGGTCTGTTAAGTCGTCTGCTGGGACATAAACCGCCTGGACAGATGTAATGGAACCGTCCTTTGTAGAGGTGATTCTTTCTTGTAACTGACCCATTTCTGTAGCGAGTGTTGGTTGATAGCCGACAGCTGATGGCATACGTCCTAAAAGGGCGGAAACCTCTGATCCTGCCTGGGTGAAACGGAAGATGTTATCGATGAAGAGAAGGACATCTTTATGTTCTCTGTCACGGAAATGCTCAGCCATTGTTAAACCGGTGAGAGCTACTCTCATACGAGCTCCAGGCGGTTCATTCATCTGGCCGAAGACAAGAGCTGTATTCTTGAGAACTCCGGATTCTTTCATTTCGAAATATAGATCGTTTCCTTCACGGGAACGCTCGCCAACGCCTGCGAAAACGGAAATGCCGTTGTGTTCGCTTGCAATGTTGGAAATCAATTCTTGGATTAAGACGGTTTTGCCGACACCAGCACCGCCGAATAAGCCGATTTTGCCGCCTTTGACATATGGGCAAAGGAGGTCGATAACCTTGATTCCTGTCTCAAGAATCTCGGTAGAAACCGACTGATCAGCAAATGATGGGGCTGCCCTGTGGATTGGATCAACCTTGCAATCTTCAAACTCGTTATCAAGCCCATCGATAGGTGCGCCAAGAACATTGAACATACGTCCTAATGTCTTCTCGCCGACAGGGACAGAGATAGGAGCTTCTGTATCAATTACCTCAGATCCTCTCTGAACACCATCTGTTGCACCCATAGCGACAGATCTTACTGTATCATCGCCGATGTGTTGCATGACTTCAGTAGTTAAAACTGAGCCATCTTTCATTTTTACTTTCAAAGCTGTAAGCAAAGGTGGGAGATGCTTCTTCTCGAATTTGACGTCAATAACAGGTCCAACTGCTTCGACGACTGTTCCAATGTAAGTTTTCTTTTCGTTCATTGGTTTTTCCTCCTTTAGTTCTCAGCTCCACCGACAACTTCGGTGATTTCCTGAGTAATAGCACTCTGGCGTGCTTTGTTGTATTCGATTGTGAGTTTGTCGAGCAACTCGTCAGCGTTGTCGTTTGCGTTATCCATTGCTGTTCTTCTGCTCGATTGTTCGGCTAATTGGGATTCCAATAATTTGGAATATATGACACTTGATAGGTAAGGAACCATCAAGTTGTGCATAAGTTCCTTTGGGTCCTCATCAAACTTTGGTGGGATGTTATCAGCACTGCTCCAAGATCCTGTTTCTTTGGAAATCGGAAGAATGTTAGCCACCGATGGTTCATTGGATATTGAGTTCAGATAATGGGTGTAGATAACCATAACCTTCTTCCATTTCAATTGGTTGAACTCGGTCTTAATGTTTTTACAAACCTCTATGATGTTGTCCATATCAAGGCTTAAGCCTAAGTTCTCATAGGATACGATTCTGTCTCCGTATGTCTCTTTGTTGAAATGATGAATTGCCTTTGAGCCGAGAGGACAGATGCTGTCTTTGTCTGTGATTATTGTATGTGCATACTTGATGACATTCGAGTTGTAGGCTCCACACAAACCAAGGTCAGATGTTATTACGATATAGAGCGTTGGCATATCGCCCACGTTCTCTTTTGAATAATGGGATTCTTCTGGCAAATACAAAGACAAAACACCCATGAGGTTACGATACTCATCGGCATAGTAAGCGTACTCGTCGTGAAGTTTGAGGAGTTTCTTAACCTTGGCGGTAGCGATTAATTGCATAGCCTTGGTAATCTTTCTCGTGCTTTGGACGGACTTGATTCTACGTTTTGTCTTGTTTAAACCTTGTGACATTAGAAATCCTTATTATTTGGTTGTTGAGATTGTTGGCCACTTATCGTTCTTGAATGAAGCGATTGCGGCGGATAGTTTTGTTTCCAATTCTTTTGAGAAGATTTTCTTCTCTTTGAGTTCTTCGACGATGTCATTATTTGAAGTCATAATCTCTTCTCTTAATGCATTGAGGAATGGGTTTACTTGCTTTAAATCAAGGTCGTCCAAGTATTTGTTCTTAACAGCAAATAAATCGATGACTTCTTCATAGAAGGCAAGAGGAGAGTTGTTCTTCTGTTTTAGCGATTCTGTGACGATTGCGCCGTGGTTAAGTATTCTCTTTGTTTCAGCGTCAAGATCACTTCCAAACTGGCTGAAAGAAAGGTTTTCTCTATAGTTAGCAAGTTCGATCTTAAGTGATGATGAAACTTGTTTCATGCACTTGTACTGGGCCGCAGAGCCAACACGTGAGACTGAGAATCCTGAATCGACCGCTGGCCTCTGTCCTGATGCAAAGTAGTCAGTGACAAGGAAGATCTGTCCATCAGTAATGGAAATAACGTTCGTAGGAATATAAGCAGAGATATCGCCTGCCTGCGTCTCAATAATTGGGAGAGCGGTGATTGAGCCACCACCGTAGTTCTCGTTGAGTTTGCATGCTCTTTCAAGAAGTCTCGAATGGAGATAGAAGATATCGCCTGGATATGCTTCACGGCCTGGTGCTCTTCTCAAAAGAAGCGACAAGGTACGATATGCGACTGCGTGCTTTGATAAATCGTCAAAGACGATTAAGACGTCTTGGCCTTGTTCCATCCACTCTTCGGCAATAGCCATACCTGCGAACGGAGCGATGTATTGCTGAGGTGCTGGTTCGGATGCGGAAGCGTTAACGATAACGCAGTAGTCCAAACAGCCTTTTTCTCTAAGTTTATTTGTTAAAGAGGCGACCGATGAATTCTTCTGACCAATGGCAACATAGACGCATTTGACGTTCTTACCCTTTTGGTTGATGATCGTGTCGATTGCAATGGAGGTTTTACCGGTCTGACGATCACCGATGATAAGTTCACGTTGTCCACGTCCGATTGGAATCATGGAGTCGATTGCTTTAATGCCAGTCTCCATAGGGGTGTTGACCGATTTACGTGTCATAACACCTGGAGCGATTCTTTCAATTGGTCTAGTTTTTGTGTATTCAATTGGTCCGAGGTTGTCTAAAGGCTGACCCAAAGGAGAGATGACTCTTCCAAGCATTCCATCTCCAACCGGGACTTCAACGACTTTGCCTGTCTCTTTGACGATGTCGCCTTCCTTGATTAATCTGTCTGATCCGAGAAGAACAACACCGACGTTATCGACGTTGAGGTTCATGACCATTCCATAGATGTCATTAGGGAATTCGAGTAATTCAGAGAGCATGGCACCCTTTAAGCCATAGACTGTAGCGATGCCGTCACCTACGGAAATTACGGTACCAACCGCATTTTCTTCAACGACTTCGCCTGAATACTTTTTGATTTGCTCTTTAATGAGAGCTGAGATATCAGAGGTTCTGTTGCTCATTATTTGCCTCCTTCTGTTTTATACAGTACCGCTTTTAAACGGTTGAGTTTTGATACGACGGATGAGTCATAGACTTTACCATCGATGCTGATTTTGTATCCGCCAATCAATTCATGATCGATGCGGTTTTCGAGATAGACTTTGGAGTCCAATCTCTTTGATAGCGATTCTTCAATTCTCTTGATGTCATCGCTTGACATCTCATCCATTGAATAGATGATACCTTCCTTAACGCCGAGCTCCTGATTGCACAAAGAAATGAAACTGGAGAATATCTTGTCATAGTGACGGGATATGTGTTTGGCGGATAGAAGTTTTAAGAACGAGCATAGATGCTTGCTCTTCAGATTTCCGAAGACGCTATCAATGGCGGAGTTAATCGATGACTCGGACGCGCTCATAGATGCCAAAAACTCCACTAGCTCAGCATTGTCATTCAGAACACCTGAGACATAGAGGACGTCTGTTTTGTAGCCCTGAACGTTATCTTCTTCTTTAGCGAAAGATAATAATGCTTGGGCGTAATTTGCGTAGCGGTCCTGTTTCATAAATTACTTCTCTTCTAATTGATTTGTGAGCTCATCGAGTAAGCGTTTGTTGTCTTCTTCGGAAATTTCGCGAGGCAAAACAGCCTGGGAAATATCCATGGCAACATCAACGATCTCTTTCTTAAGAGCTTCACGTGAGGCAATCTCTTCCTGCTTGATAGACTCTCTGGCCTGCTCAAGTTTCTTAGCAGCCTCGTCTTCTGCAGCTTTAACAATCTCTTCACGCCTCTTTTCACCATCATCCTTAGCTTTGCTAACGATAGCTACCGCCTGTTCATTAGCATCCTGAATGATTGCGTCGCGATTAGCGATTGTTGACTGCGCAACTCGTTTGGCTTCCTCTGCATCATCAATATTCTTCTTGATTGCATCCTGTCTGGCCTGTAAGTACTTCTTGATTGGCTTGTATGCCAAGAAATAGAGCACAGTAAAAGTAACCAACAGTGCAAGAAGATTGATGAGGAGGCTCCAGCCATTTGGCACGAGCTTCTTGATGAAATCTTCCGAACTGAATGGAGCATCCGCTAGAACTGTTTGTAATCTAACGATAGCTTCCATGGTCGATTAAGCACCCATTGATGGGAAGACGAAGATGAGAAGGATTGCGACGATAAGAGCATAGATAGCTGTTGATTCGTCGAGAGCGACAGCCAAGATCATTGTTGACTGGAGCTTCTTCTGCATTTCTGGATTTCTTGCCATACCTTCGATGGCCTTAGCACAGATTAAGCCTTCACCGATTGATGACAAGGCACCCATGCCGACGGCGATTCCAGCGCCGATGGCGACTAAACCTAATTCCATAATTTACCTCCTTGAAATTAGTTCCTTATTCCGATGCGACCTCAGGCCTCATCGAATCATTTAACGCAGGCGATACCGGTTCAGGTATTTCTGCTGCAATCCAAGCGGCATTCAGCGATCCGAAGACCAACGTCTGAATAGCGCCGGAGAATAAGGTGAAATATAACTGCAACACACCCGACACGATTGGTGCGAGTATGAAGCTTGTTAACTCTACTGGTGAACCCATGATAACGGTGTAAAGTGCATTTGCAGCGTTACCTAAAGCCCATTGGATGATTCCAATCAAAACGAATCCGGAAATGGAGTTACCGAATAAACGCATTGTGGTTGAGATGATTGGTGCCCACATTGTGATAAGGTTGATTGGAAGGAATATCGCGAATGGCTCAATATATCTATGGAAGTATGAGAACTTCTGATGTTTGAGTGCAGTCACCTGAATGATGACGAACATAACAAGAGACAAGCATAAAGGGGCTGCCAACCAGTCTATAACTGATGGGAATCCAGTAGCTCCCCACATAAATGCGAGGAAGAGATAAGCGAATAAACCAAAGAGGTATCCGCCCCAACCTTCGTTGTGGTCACCCATGTTGTCTCTAGTTAATGTATCGATGTAGTTATAATAAATCTCTGCGAGATGCAGTAATCCTTTTGGCTTTTCAAGATACGTTTTCTTCTTCATGCCAATCTTCACTTTTACAAAGATGACAACCGATAGAATAATCAAAATCAGCATGACAAAGAGGGATGAGAATAAAGAACCATCTAAATCCCACTTCCAGAAGTCGGCAAGTCTAGAATTGAATGTAACAGCGTCTGCTAGCATTATTTGACCTCCTCCTTAACTGGCTCGGACTCTTTTCTGATCTCGAGAAATTTGAAAATGGCAACAAAGAAAGATAAAACGATTAATGACGAAAAACAGGTGAAGAAATTAAAAGCGTTGAACCCTCCAAACCATTCTGATTTGAAAGTGCAGATGCCAGCGATGACAAGCACCACGGCATAGAGAAAATACCTGATGAAGAAACCGCCGGCACCAAGAACGGCTCCCGGAGTGTTTGGGTTAGTAAAAGCCTTACTTGTTAATACTATAGAAAGGTATGCAACAATCTGGGCAATAGAGCCAAGAAGCCAACCTAGCATTAGTGAGCCGAGCCAATATCCGTCACCGGTTGAAAAGAAGGCGAACGGAACAAGACAAATGAACACAAAAACATCCAACA
>DCHU01000073.1:12030-42008 GCA_002314915.1 Caryophanales bacterium UBA1744 | reverse complement strand
GCGTTCAAACCGATTGTTGGAAGTGACTCATCGCCTGGTAAGCGAGAATACACTCTGCCGTATTCGTCTAACTCTGCCTCTAAGCCCAATTCCTCAAGTTCCTCAACGAGCATTCTTGATAAATCTAACTGTTTCATAGTAGATGGAGTGGTCTCACTCACATCATCTGACTGCGTATCCACCTGGACGTAGCGGATAAATCTCTCCAAAGCATCTAACATAAGATACCTCCCAAATATCGATTGCTATTATAAAACAAACGCGCAAAAGATATAATTAGCCTATGTTACAAAAGTTAAAAGAGAAAACCGCGGCGTCCATCAGAAGAACGCGTCGCAGAATGAACATCGCCAAAATCATCTTCAGCGCCATGTTCGCAACGTTCTTCCTCATCTATTACATCTATCTCATCTACACCAACGCTGTAGAAAGCAGTTGGGGCTACGTTGCCTGCTACTCCGCTCTCTTGGTTGTGTCCATCGTATCATTCATCGTTGAAATCACTCTGATGAACTGGGGCGATGACACAAAAGAAGACAAGAAGACAAAGAAGGGCAGAAAGAAGAGAAGAGACACATTTGCTAAAGTGGTCAAATATCTCGTCAAAATCGGCATGCTCGTGATCACCTTCTATGACATCAAGGCAAACGGCGCAACACCAACCGCCTCAATCATGTTCAACTGGTCGCTCATTCTCTTGAGTATCCAGCTCACCTTCGAACTCATCATGTGGGCCATCAGAACAACATTCAGATCACCTAAGAAGAAAGAGGTGCAGACAGACTCAGTCGAAGAGATTCCTGAAGAGGAAAACAACAAAAGAAAAAGAAGATAAGTAAAAGCCTTCGGTCATTTAGACAACCTTACTCTTTAAAAAAACGGTCCTTTAGCGGACCGATTTCTTTTTGAAGCATCCACCGAGCGAGGACGCTATATGGCTACACCGTTGCCAATATCTTGGCTTGGTGTATAATTAAATTGCTTTTTTGGGTTCCCTGATTATGGGGAACTTTTATTTTAGCAACCTAGCTAGAATCGTAATAATGACCACAGCTGCGATTGCAACCAGTATCATCTACGATCCCCCGACGCACTGCTCGATGGATGCGGATAAGCTTGCTCATGAAACAAACCCTCCACTAATTAGTAGAGGAGTTTTTCTTATTTTTTCCCTAAAACCTGCAAAAAAAACTTGCTATCTACAATCTCTTTACCGTCTACAAATGGTTTTGATAGCAATTTTATTTGCTAATGCCTATATTTATGCACATGAGCAACATTACGGTAAAAGAACTAAAGAAAATCTACAATGAAGGCCAATCCAACGAGGTTCAGGCCCTCAAAGGCGTTGACTTCGAATTGAAAGAAGGGGAATTCGTCGTCATTCTCGGTGCATCAGGCGCCGGAAAATCCACTCTCCTCAATATCTTAGGCGGCATGGACAACGCAACCTACGGTGAGTACATCGTCGATGGCAAAGACGTCGCCAAATACACCCCAAAACAGTTATCCGAATTCAGAAGAACCGATGTCGGATTCGTTTTCCAGTTCTATAACCTTATGCCTAACTTAAGCGCATTAGAGAATGTTCAACTTGCCGCAGCCGTTGCTAAAGATCCATTTGACGCAAAACAGGTCTTAACAGACGTTGGACTTGAACACAGGCTCAACAACTTCCCATCCCAGTTATCGGGTGGCGAACAGCAGAGAGTCTCAATTGCTAGGGCAATCGTTAAGAATCCAGAGTTGCTTCTCTGTGATGAGCCTACTGGCGCTCTCGACTCAAAGACTGGTGCTTCAATCATCAAACTTCTTTATGACATCTCAGAGAAATATAAGAAGACCGTCATCATCGTCACCCACAACGCAACAATCGCAAAGTGCGCTGAGAGATTAATCAGAATCGCTGATGGAGGCATTATCGAGAACTCCATCAATGACAATAGAACTAGACCGGAGGACATTGTCTGGTAATGAAAAAGAAGACTGGTGTTTTATCGCTATTCTTCAAGATGATCATCCGTGAATTCAAGGCCCATTGGTCCCAATTCATCGCAATCATCGCCATAGGCGGCATAGCCGTCACTCTTTTCATTGGCCTCCAAGCCAACGCAATCTCATTCCAGAAACAGGTCGACACAATGTACGAGATGGGCAATCTCGCCGACATCTGGGTCACCACAAATGACTATGACAAGAAAGACTTCGAAAACCTCCAGCAAATAGTGGGGGAAGACGGATACGTTGAGAAACGTTTTGATTTACCATCCCAAGCATCGTCCAGACCAATCTATGCGATTATCTCGGACACAATGCCTACCATCTCAAAAGCATCTACGATAACCAAAGAAACCGATGACCATTCAGACGATTATTTCTGCATGGTCGATAGAACTCTTGAGAAGATTGGCGAGCAAGAAGCGGTGTCCGGATTCGAACTCGGAGGAGACCTAACAATCTCAGTCGACATTTCCTCCTACATGAGACCTGAATACCTCACTTATCTTGATCCGTATGTGAAAGAGGGCGGAGAGAACGTCTTTAAGCATGACAAGATCTCAATACCAACCAAGATAACCGCATTCATGGAACACCCTGAGAACATTGAGCGCTCAAGCTACAGCGCTTCAACCGTTTTGGTATCAGATAAGATGTTCTACTCAGGATTGAACAAAATGCTCAGAGACAACTTCACCGACGAGGGAAGAGAACTCGTTTATGGTGTTTTATACGATGTATTCACTTGGGGAACCGGCGGACTTGAACAAGAGGGATGTTTCGTTACTCCAAACCAGTATTTGGTCAGAATCACAAACGGTGAAAAAGCTGAGGAAATTGAGCAAAATATCAACAAATACTACGAAAATAAGAACAGAAACAATGCAATTCTCATAGCAAATAGGGAAACGATGCCATTCTTTGCAACAGTGAACAATGACTGCAAACAGGCAATCTCATTCACCTACGTTTTCCCGTTTGTATTCTTCTTTGTCGGCGTCTTGGTCATCCTCACGACGATATCCCAATTGGTCGTCAAACAGAGAAACCAAATAGGCGTTATGAAGGCGTTAGGATTAAGCAACGCCTCAATCTACGGATACTATATCTTCTTAACCCTTTTCCTCGTTGGAATAGGCACGTTTATCGGTGAGGTGGTGGGACCTATCCTTTTACCTTGGATCATGGGTCAGAAATATGCTATTATCTACACCCTTCCGGCAAGAGTGTATACCTTCCCTGTCCTCATGGGCTTGCTCACTCCATTGGTATTCGGCGGAGTGTCCGCTTTAGTGACATTCTACATGTGCCACAAAGAGGTAAAACTCAAACCTGTCGAGTCAATGAGACCGGTTCCACCTAAATACAAGGCACTCGTCAAGAAGAGCGGAAAGAAAGAGAACACATTCCTCTTATCTAGCAAGATGGCGTTCAGAAACATCCGAAAAGACGTTGTTAAGTCCCTGATGGTCGTCGCAGGCATCATGGGATGCACAGCCCTCTTAACGTGCGGATTTGGTATCGATGACACGGTCGACTACGGAGTCACTCATGATATGACGATGGTCAATTCATGGGATGTGTCATTCAACTTCTCCCAGTCCAAGAAAGCGCAAGACATCTTGGATGATTTCTATGCGATTGATGGAGTCAACAAAGTTGAGCCATTCTCTCAAGTCATGTCCACCATGTATCTTGAAGACGGACCACAGGTATCTTCTTATCTTTACACAATATCCAAGACGTCGGATTCCTATTTCCATGTTGAGTTCGATGTGAATAAATGCGCGATTTCCGAGAAAACCGCCCGTTTGAGCGGTGCGAAAGTGGGAGATGAGTTCTTCTTCACGGTCGGCAATAAAACCTACTCAGCGGAGATTGCTCTCATTTATGAGGCATTCGTTTATCATGGAGTCGTCATCTATGCGGATTCAGGAATAATCGGTGATCCAAATAACATCTCATACGCAGGTGTTTGGGTTGGTGTTGAAGATGGAGTTGATCCAGCCTCTGTAAGGGATGAGGCCTCAGAGCGTTTTGCCTATATTCAAAAATCCCAGACCAAGAAAGACTGGATGGATTATATCGATGGAGTCCTTTCAGGTGTTACCCTTATGACCGGCGCGGTCAAGGTGTTTGCCATACTGCTCGCTTTGGTAGTTTTATATAACCTCGCCCTCATGAACTTCAACGACCGAATGAGAGATATCGCAACATTGAAGGTCCTAGGATTCACAAGACTGGAAATAGCGGCGTCCCTCCTCATCGAGACGATGACCTTAACGGCCCTTGGCGTTGCGATCGGATTATGCCTTGGCTATCCATTCATGCTCGCAGTCCTCAAGACCAACATCGTCGAGCTCGTTGAATATATCTTTAATATTAAGGTGCTATCATACGCGATATCATTCGTCTTGACCTTCGTCGTTGCCTTGTTCGTGAACATTTGGCTCACATCAAGAACCGGAAAAGTTAAGATGGTTGAATCGCTTAAATCGGTCGAATAACCGCGATTTACTTAAAAAACAGAGCAAACGCATAAGAAAAACCCGCAAATCGCGGGTTATATTATTTTGTTGTCTTTGCTACGTATAAGTCTAAGAAGGCTTTTAGGAGTGGATCGTGATATGAGGCTGAACTCTCGCTCTTCCATGAGTAGGAATAACCCGCTCCGGTGTCGATTTCGTTCACCTGAGTTGAGTCAAGCTTTAATCCCTTGAGGACTTTGTTCTCGATTTCCACACCATCCATATGGGCTAAATTGCCGAGTCTTTCTTCGGTATAGAATGAATCGGTGACTGTGTATTCGTTGTCGCCTGTCTTCTCGATTGTGTCATTTAAGTAAACGGCTGAATCGAATACTGCTGAGGCTCTGTTCTCGCCTTCCATGATGTTTGGGTCATATCTGTAGAATGAAGGAGTGTAGCCAACGCCGTATCCGTATTCTTCGTTGCCGGCACTTGACATACCCATTGAGTCTTTCCAAGCTGACCACAGTTCAGAACTGAAGAAACTGTTCTTGTATCTGATTCCCTCAACATCCGTTTCAATCACATAGGAACGGTTGTTATCACCTGCGTTGTATTCCTTAAGGAAGTTCGCGTTGAGATAAGAACAGTCGCCGCATGATTCTCTGTCTATATATAAAGTGAACTGTGAATCTCCAGCGAATAGGCTATCCAACTGGGCAGGGGTGACAAATAACATATCCGAGTTGTGTACGTTGTTATCCATCCACTCAGTGAATGTGTCGATGTCGCTTGTGAACTTATCGTTTGAGTCGCCTGTACTTTTCTGAGTTTTTAGAACTCCATCTCTGAAGATTGCAACGGTCTCATCGCCTCTTCTGTAGTCGAGCCCAAACTGTTCATTAGAGGCTACAAGTTCTCCAATCTCAACCCCAAAGAACAAAATATTAGTGTTCTTCATATACTTGCGGAGCGTTGATTGGAATGTCGTCCAGCAAGTGCAGTCGTTATATGGCTCATATACTATTACGGCAAAGTTATATTTCTTCTCGACCATCTTCTGAAGGTCAGTGAGAGAAATGACATTAAAATTATCTTCGATATTTTTAGATTCCTGATACAACTTGCCGAAAGTGAGTGCAGTCTGATCTTTTTTCTCTTTATTTTTGCAGCCCACGAGAACTGTAGGGATGCAAGCGATGGATAATACCATTGTGGCAAAACGTTTAATATTCATGCCGCCATATTATGCGAAACAACGGATAAGTTCAATCAATTTATAAAATAAAGTATGTTGTTTGTTGTTTCGCAAAAAACACAATGGTATAATCTCAACGCTGCATCCATAGCCAAGTGGTAAGGCAAGTGACTGCAACTCACTCACCGGCGGTTCAAATCCGTCTGGATGCTCCATCAAATTTATATAAAATATAGTTGCAAAATTCGGTTTATCGCACTATAGTTTGTAGGCTACTTCGTAAGAGGTAGCGGCAAATGCAATGCGCCGGTAGCTCAGCTGGATAGAGTATCAGACTACGAATCTGAGGGTCACGTGTTCGAATCATGTCCGGCGCGCCAACTATAACGGGGTGTAGCGCAGCTTGGTTACCGCGTCTGTTTTGGGAACAGAAGATCAAGAGTTCGAATCTCTTCACCCCGACCATTTGAAATAATGCCTGGTTAATAACCGGGCTTTTTTCATGGTCAGGGATGAAGAACTCCCGTTTTTTTGGCGCTTAGGACATGTTTTAGGGTCAAAAATGGCAAAACTCCTCTATTTATTAGTAGGAGGAAAAAGAAATGTCGAATTACGGAATACAAAATGAAAAGGATTTTGTGAACGCCATCAACAAAAAACCATTCAAAGAATTACCACCTGGGATTAGGGAAATCATTAAGGATAAGTTTCCAGATATTCGTGATGATGAGGTCTTAGAGGCTCAACAACCCAACAGATACGGCAAACCAGATGTGGTTATTTGGAGAGTGAATAAACCTTTATACATAAGTATAAAATGCGGGAGCACAGGTGTCCTGCACACCGAAAGAATTAAGTCATTTATCCTTTTTTGTAGAAAAAACGGGATATCATCTTTAAGCCAGAAAATCATACTCCTTTACATTTACGGAGACGGCACGATGGATGGGAGCGGTGCTCAAAAAATACCTTTCTTCACATTATTCAGAAACAAAATGGACTACTTGGCCAAGACAAACGCCGAACTGAACAGAAAAGAGTTTATGGAGAAAGCTATCGACAGGTTTATCTTCTTTGGAACCGAAGGACGTGTCACCAGAGTTGATTATGTTATATACGGAACCGTAAACAACTTCATCTGGGCCAAAAGAGAAGATATTATTAATTTTCTGATATCAACTGAATTCACGCCTCTTAAAGCGCCACATATAGGACCTTTTACAATCCAACCCTTTGCCACAAAGAAAAGAAAGAAGTATGAGAATACCTATAAAGGCCATGTCGTTCAGGTAAAATGGAAATATATGGTTTTTGATATGCAGAGAATTGTATATAGAAAAGTGTGATCTTTCTTTAGAAAAGACGAATTCTACTCTCTACGGCAATCTCGATAGAGATATCTTTCATTTAATAATTTCTCTTTAGGGATTATCCTAAAGAAGATGAAAATCATTTATTTCAACATTGCCACAATGCTACTAACGGCCACTTTGGGCATTTTAATGGCGACAAAATCAATCCGTAGACGTTCTCACAAGATCTTCTTGCTCATGATTGTCGAACTTTTCGTCGTAACCGGAGTCTCGCTCGGCGCAATAATCATGGACAACATGGCGAGTGGCAACGCGATTCTTCAGTTCTGCCTCCATGGCATATATCTCTTGGGACACACGGCAACAATCCTTATGGTCTTGCTCTATATTTGTTCCATCGCGGATGTCATGTTCAAACTGTGGAAGAGCCCTTTAGCTGTTTTAGCGATTTTCACCCCGATTGCCGTCTTGCATATTTTATTGATAGTTAACTGTTTCGTTCCGATTATCTACCACATCGAATCCGGCGCATATGTTAGAGATTTCCTCTATCCAATCGTATATGTGATTGGAGCGGTATATTTCTTCGAGCTCGGCTTCTCAATCATCAAGAGTAGAAAGGTCATCAATTGGAGTGCTATCACCGCTTTAATCTTCCTATACCCTTTGATTGGCGCAGCGATGGTAGTGGAGCTCATCTTCCCTCATATCGTCATCGAACCATTCATGAACGCAATCGCATTGCTTGTTATGTTCGTCAACATCACAAAACCTGAGGTATATATCGATCCAACCACAGGTGTTAACAATGAAGAATCCTTCAAAATCAAGCTAAAACAGGCCTTTTATAACAAAAAACCTTACAAAATCATTCTCGTTGGCACGGTAAACTACATGTCTATTGCCGAATTGCTCGGTGGATCTAAGTTTGACGATTACAATAAATACATCGCCTCCAAATTGAGAGAAATAGACGCATTCTGCAAGACGCACCTCTTTATCGCTCACGTTGGAAATGGCAAATTCAGAATCCTCATTGAAGAGTCGCATTACGACACTCTCCAACTCCTCATCGACAATATCTTCCATCAGTTAGGCAAGAAGCATTCATTCGGCTCTATTGATGTAGAACCAATACCAGCCATCTGCGTTCTCTCCTGCCCTGAGGAGGTTGATTCAGTTGAGAAGTACATCTTCTTCTCATCGATTTTCCCTGCCTTCAGCGAAAACAAAATTACCTATGCTCGTGACTTATTGCAGGATAGGAAATTCATCGTTGAAGCCCATATTGATCAAATCGTGGATAACGCTTTAAGAAATGACTTGATTCAGGTTTATTTCCAGCCTATTTACGACACAAGAACGGGCAAGATTGTGTCTTGTGAAGCGTTGACTAGGGTAAATGACCCTGACTACGGTTGGATTGATACTGAAACATTTATCAAGGCCGCCGAAAGAAGCGGTGCTATTCATAGAGTTGGCGATACCGTTTTCGATAAAGCTTTGGCGTTCTTGTCCAGCGATGAGTATAAAGCGCTCGACATGAAAGGTATGGAAATCAATATCTCTGTTGCTGAGTGTCTTGATAAATCCCTCATTTCAAAATATGATGCCCTCCTCAGAAAGCATCATCTCGATCCAAAACTCGTCAATCTCGAAATAACCGAAACCGCTGCGACAACCAAGATTGGTACATTCTATAAGAATGTCAGCATGATTCATGAGATGGGTTCTTATTTATCGATCGATGACTTTGGCTCCGGATACTCCAATATTAATCGTATGGTCGCGTTGCCTGTATCTGTCGTTAAGTTCGATCGTTCATTGGTCTTGCTTGATGAATCGGAAAAAGGGCATCGTGTCGTCAGACGTATGATCGAGGTCGTTAAGGAGATGGGATACGAGATCGTTATTGAGGGCGTTGAGACAAAAGAACAGCTTGAATCATTCAAGGAGTTCGGCGTTGAGTACATCCAGGGATGGTATTTCTCCAAAGCGTTGCCTCCTGAGGAATTCATCAAATTCGTAACAGAATTCAACAACAAATAAAAAAAGGGATTAACTTCCCTTTTCTTTTTTCCTCTGCTCGCGCTTCAGATTGTTTTTGTATATGTTCTTCAACATCGGAAGATTCCATTTGAGGATGAAGGCTGGCAGGACGATGAGAATCATGTTCACAATCGCAACCGGCAAACCTATTGTCAAGCCAACGTTGTTCCCGCCGGTCCACATCTGGTAATCGATGAATATTGGTAAGATGGAGAATGGAACGCTCCAGAAGTGGATGCTGATTCCATAGCAAGCCTCAAGAATGAAACGACCTATGTATTCATTGTCATACGGGTTGGCTACTTTGTTCTTGTGGAAACCCGTGAAAGAACCGAGTTCAGGAACTTTGTCCTTCCAAACAGGCACTCCGATGAATTTGTAGAATTTCCTCTCGAAAGAGCCTAATTCATAGGTTTTCTTGTCCATTGGAAACCATTTTGCAGGCATTTTGCGGATTATCAGTGCCACAAGTGCGTCGATAATGACCTCAGCAGCGACGAATATTACGACTGCGATTGCGTAGTAACCCCAGCCCATGTGCATGGGATTGAAGAACCCGTTAAGGACATACACCAAAGCGGATAACACTATGATGATAACTAGATAAAGCATTATTCACCCTGCGTTTCATACATAAGAGGTATTCCGTATGACTCCTCATATGTCTTCTTCCATGCTGTTGCATTCTTTTCCATCATCATATGGACATTCTCTTTGTATGAGAGGTTCTCATCTGGATAAATCGGTTCAAGGATATGCAATGTGTATGCCTGAATCTTTAATCCATCATTATCGAGTTTCTCTGTATCTCTCATCGTAATGAATGTCGGGATAACCGGGACTTTGTTCTTAACCGCGAATGAGAAAGCTCCCGGCTTAAGTGGTTTTGGTTTTCTGTAGTTCCACCACATAGATTGCTCTGCATAGACGAGCAAGAAATCACCCTTCTTAAGAAGTTTGTCGACCGCACGCATCATATCTTTCATGACATCGTAGTTAGCCGCGAGCGGGAGTGTGTTGCAGTTTCGCATGAAGTAGCCAAAGAGTCCTGGGTATGACCAGTTGCCTTCTTTGATAACTTTCCAGAGTTTCTTACGCTTCGCCTCTTTCTTCACAATTTTGTGAAGAGGAACTGAATCGAAAGGATTGAAGTGGTTGGCGGTGATGACCGCGCCAGACTTCATGTTCTTCAGATGCTCAAGACCCTCGTAACCATCGATAACGATTGCCCCTTTCTTAAGGAGCTTATTGAAGAATCTCCATGAGTATCTGTTTGCCCAATCCGCTTTAATCTTGCTGATTAGTTTCTTTTTCTCATAGTCAACAACACCTGGCTTTAATGGGACAAATGGTGGATCTTCCTCGACATCCTGATCAAATTTCCCTTCAATTTCCAACTGTTTTATCTTATTTAGGGCCTCTAGACGGTATCCAGCGATCTTGATTGGCATGCCATACTCATCAACCTTAGTAGGCAGCAATCTATAGTATGTGTTTGCCTTTTGGGTTTCATGAACGCAAAGCTTTCTAACGTTATTAATTCCTTCACGTTCCCTGGCTTTCTGCTCTTCTGAAATCTCTGACTTATATGCAATGAGTTCATCATATAACTCTCCGCGTTTAGCATATTCCCAGAAGAACTCCTCATACATGACGTTATCTTGTTTCCATGGCTTATAGATTAAGTTGTAGTGGACCAAAGATGGATTCTCTACTCTTTCGCCTATAGGCATGGTGTTCCAAACGCCAGGGATGTATTTGATCTTTCCATTGGTGATAACGTTCAAAATATCCTGGTCCTGCGCAACCTTGAATTCGAAGTTGCCAATGAGGTCCATGGCTCTTCTCAAGAATCTTTCTTTCCTCATTTTCTTTAGGTTCATCAAAAGAACTCCGGCATTGAAGTAGTCTTCGCGTCTAATGCCTAATGCGTTCTCTACGTATTCAGCGAATTCCTTTACCAAAGGTACTGACTGGTCTCTGACCGCTCCAACGAGATGTTCTGAAATATCAACGTTGTATAGTTTAGATACGTCATCTTTAAGGACGATGTCACAGTCTAAATACAAAACCTTTTTAAGGTTTGGATATAGCTCAGGCAATAAGAGTCTGTAGTAAGTGGTCATCGTGTAGTAGTCACGGATATTAAGTTTCAGTTTCAATGCCTGGAGTTTGCTATCGACGTTGACAAAGTGGATCCTAAAACCCTCTTCCTCAAAACGTTTAATCGCGCGTCTTGATGAGAAAGATAATCCGTTATTCATTACGTATATGTCGTAGTTGAAGTCGTTTGATGCGTTTTCGATCAATGACTCCAATGTGACGTTAAGGAACTTCGCGTAGTTGTCATCTGTCGCGAAGAAGATTGGTATCGATTTTTTCCTCATAAAACTGTTCCTCCTAGTTTTCAAAACTAAGTGTAGATTAAATGATACTAAATACAATCTAGTGGGCTTTCTCTATTTCGTAGAATTGTGTTCTTCGATTCGTTTAATGCTCGTCTATACGTTTTTGCTAACTCTTCTAAAATTCGAATACTATAATTCATACCTATGGTATTGGCACTAGTTATATTCAGCATTTCCATAATTCTCATGATCACCCTGGTCATTCTCCAGAACACGGTGAAGGCAGTGGCTAATGTCAGGTTCCCTTTATTCCTTATCCCGTTGATTATCGGTGCGATTCTCTTCTTATCCCTCGGAATTGCCCCTTTAGATATCGTCAAAGACTCCTTTATTTCTAACTCTGAAGTCAATCCGTTGAAGATACTCGTTTTGTTTATCTCCATGTCCTTCTTATCCATTTATTTGGATGAGATGGGGTTCTTTTCTTATCTTGCAAATTGGGCTGTAACCAAATTCAAAAAAGGCCAGATTGGTCTCTTTATTGGTTTATACGTTATCGTCTCCCTTCTAACGATTTTCACATCAAATGATATCGTCATTCTCACATTCACTCCGTTTATCTGTGCTTTCGCTAGACGCGCAAAGATATCTCCAATTCCTTATTTGGTGATGGAATTCGTAGCCGCGAACTCATTCTCCATGTTGTTTATCATCGGCAACCCAACCAATATCTACATTGCGACATTCGCTAATATTGGTTTCGTTGAATACTTAAAAGTAAGCTGGCTTCCAACAATCCTTGCCGGCATAGGCTCCTTCCTCGTTTTATTCCTAATCTTCTTGAAAGATCTTAAGAAGCCTATGGAGCTAAGCGTTGAACCTATCAAAGTCAGAAGAAAAGTCTCTTTGCTCGTTTCCTTGGCTGTTCTTCTCATCTGCGTTGTCTTCATGGCTATATCTAGCTATGTCCATATCGAGATGTATCTAATCTCATTAGGCTGTTTCTTGTTCCTTTTGGTCTTTGAGTTGTTCCATATGCTCTATGACAGGAACATCCACATCAGATTGGGAAGAGCTTTCTTAAGAATCCCGTATCAGGTCATCCCATTATTGATATCGATGTTCATAATGGTCATTGGACTAAATGCCTCAGGACTTAGTTCAAAGGTCGCTGAGTTCTTATCTCAAGGCAACCCAATCATAATGTACGGATTGTTCTCATCCATATTCGATAACCTCATGAACAATATTCCTATGAGCGTCTTCTTTGCGGATATCGCAATACTCTCTCCAAATGTCGTTCAAGCCACTTTTGCGTCGATTATCGGCTCAAATCTCGGTGCTTTTATCACCCCAATCGGTGCTTTGGCGGGAATTATGTTCCTCGGATTAATAAAAAAAGAAGGCATAAAGTTTACCTTCTTAGATTTCTGCAAATACGGAATAGTGGTCTTCTTGGTCGCTCTTCCATGCGCGCTCTTAGGACTGTTTCTAGTGACTATATAATTATACCTGATAGGTGATCGACTTCATGCTGGATGATTTCAGCGACGAATCCCTTGAAGGATTTTTTCCTTTTCTTGAAGTCTTCGCTGAAATACTCAACGTTGATCTTGTTATATCTCTTGCAAGGTCTTTCGCCCTCTTCAAGCGATAAACAACCTTCTTCGGTGTCGTAAGGTTCTGACATCTTGACGATGACGGGGTTGATCATCGCTCTGATGAATCCTTCCTCATCGATAAAGACGATGACGTTTTTAAGAACGCCAATCATGTTACCTGCTAAGCCGACGCATTTATCTCTGTTGGCGGCCAATGTATCCTTCAAGTCCTGGATAACGGACAAGTCATCGCTCTCAGTAAGTGGAGTGGATACCGATGATAAGACTGTTAAGTCGTGGCAAATATCTTTAATCATGCTGTTATTATATCAATCTACCTTATCTTTTATTAATAAAGGAATTACACTATTAGCAGTTGAGGTTATTTATGAACATTAAGTTATCTGCTTTCCGTTCCGTCTTGCATGATAGAGACGGCTTTAATGAGCGTTCACTCGCATTCATCAAATCGGTTGAAGAAGAACTCGGTGAAGAGATTACAATCGCTCCGCTTGACGATTATGATTGCGATTTGAAACTTATTTTCATAGAAACCGGTGGTTCTGAGGGCCTTTTCCTTAAGAACTTCGATAAACTACAAGGACCATATTACTTCCTCACCAGCGGGGAGAACAACTCGCTCGCAGCAACCCTTGAGATATTAACTTTCTTATCCCTTAAAGGAGAAAAAGGTGAGGCGATTCACGGCTCCAAAGAATATATGGCTTCAAGAATCAGGGAACTTGCATTCTTGTCTAACGTTAAGAAGAAATTATCTAATATAAAATTGGGTGTGATTGGCACTCCATCAGATTGGCTCATCTCTTCTATTCCAGACTTTACTATAGTAAAAGAAAAACTTGGTGTATCTATTGAACCAATTGATATCAAAGAGATTGAAAGGCATTTCGCAATCGCACCAGTCGAGGATGTCCCATTCTTTGAGGGTGTTCCATTTGATCTAAACGAACTCGAAAAAGCTAAGAAAGTATATTCGGCAATCAAGTCCGTCTTAGAATCTCGTGAGCTAAACGGTTTTACTATTAGGTGTTTTGATTTGTTAACAAGCCTCAAGACAACATCATGTCTTGGACTCTCTATGCTCAATGACGCTGGATACATCTCAACATGCGAGGGAGACGTTGCTGCAATGTTGTCTATGACGGTTGCATCTATCGTAGGAGATGGATACACATTCCAATGCAACCCATCAAGAATCGATGTCGAGAACAACAACATCGTATTCGCTCATTGCACAATCCCAACCAAGATGCTTGATAGATATGTCCTGGATACTCATTTTGAATCCGGAACAGGTGTTGCCGTCAAAGGATATTTAAGAGAAGAAGATGTGACTATTTTCAGAATGTCATCTGACCTTAAGAGATACTTTGTGTCAGAAGGAAAGATCATTGAGAACCTTGAGGAAAAAGCTTTATGCAGAACTCAAATCAGAGTTCACCTCGAGGAGCCTGTCGAAACAATCCTTAGAAATCCATGTGGAAATCACCACATCGTTTTCTATGGAAAGCATAAAGATGAAATCGATACATTAATGAAGAATTTGTTCTAAAAACCCGCAAAAACCTTATAAATGAACGCAAAATTGATTGAAAATGCAAAGATATTCGTAAAATCCGTGTTTGAGGGAGAATCCTCTGGGCACGACTTTCAGCATACCGAAAGAGTCTATAAAACCGCGATGAAACTTGCTGCGGAGGAAGGCGCCGATTTGGATATCGTTGCCCTTGCATCCCTTCTTCATGACGTTGATGACCGAAAAGTCTCTCCTGAAACATACGATGGAAAACTAAAGGCAAACGCATTCCTCAAAGAACAAGGAGTGGATGATAAAGACATCGAAAAAATAGTTATTGCAATAAAAGAGGCGGAGTTCTTAGGCAAGGATTCTGTTAAGCCTTCTACAATCGAAGGTATGTGTGTTCAAGATGCCGACCGAATTGACGCTCTTGGCGCGATTGGAATCGCTAGGGCTTTTGCTTATGGCGGTGCACATAGCCGTAAGATGTATGACAGAAACGTTAAGCCGAAACTCAACATGACCGCCGAGCAATATAAGGCGAATACTGACGGCACAACAATCAACCACTTCTATGAAAAACTTCTTGGGCTCGAATCTCTAATGAATACGAAATCAGGCAAAAAGGAAGCCCGTAGGAGAACGGAGTATATGAAAGAGTTCTTAAACGAATTCGAACTAGAGACTGATGAGGCTGACTACTAGTCGGCCTTTTCTTTTTTCTTGAATATTAGAGATATGACGGAGATAAGGAATGTTACGCCAAACATAATAGCGGATGCGAAGAAAGCCCAAAGGTTATTTGAGTCGTAAATTGCTCCGCCAATAAGTGGTCCAACAAAGTTACCAGAAGCAATAGACGCTTGTCTTAAACCCATATTGAAACCTTTGTTGTTTTCGTTGCTGTTTTCAATGATGATTTTTGTGTCAGTGGAAGATATTAAAACCTTACACATATAGAAGATTGTATAACTTGAATAAACGGCTATTAAAAAGGCGGATGATGGAATAAGGTATGTAATCAAAATCATCGTTCCCGACAGTAGCAACAAGGTGGCATGAATCCATCTGTAATTGAATTTAATTTTCTTTGATAAGAATGAATAAATAAGGGATGCAGCAACGCCTACCAATGCCGTTACCATCATTATTGTTCCGAGATCATCAGATGTATAGCCGAGCTGAATTACGTACTTCTCTGTGTATTTAGTTGTGATGATGGAAGATAAGGTTGCAAGCATGATAATTGCAAAAAATACAAGCATTGCAGGGTTAAATTTCTTCTTTTCTTCCTTTATTGCAGTGATTTGAGGTTCTGGCTTAGCCTCATTTCTAAAGAATAAGAAGAACATAGTCAGCGAAATGACCGCTAACCAGCTCGCCTGTAATACGAACACGGAAGTAAAGTCCCAACCCATTCTTGCGTGGAGGAATCCTCCAAGTTTATATCCAACGGCCTCACCTATGATTTCGATTGGTGGAAGTATGAGGATTAGCTTATCTCTATTCGTCTTGTCGACCGTTACTTCGTTTGCGAAAGTCGCAAAGAATGATAGCGGTGCTCCAACTCCGAATCCACCCATGAAACGCCATACCAAAATGAGTGGTCCATTTGTGTTAACGAAACCGAATAATAATTGGCTTAAAGCATAAATGAAAATGCCTATTGATAAGAGGTAAATTCTCTTCGTTTTCTTTGACGTCCATCCGAAGAATAATGAACCCGCAAACATGCCGCCGGACATAACGGAATAGAATAGTCCATAATAGAAACTATCTAACCCAAGTGCATTAACATATTCAGGTGTTAATGGATGGATAAAACATACACCGATGCCATAGAGGAAGAACAATACGGCAAGGATATAGGCTTTCTTTTTCATGCGAAAGATTATAAAGCACAAAATAATGGTGTTGCATTAAATTTTAATTTAAGTAGAATGAAATCCTGCAAAGGAGAAGAAGACAGATGTTATTCGGAAAGCACTTCAATAAGTACTACGCCAAATATTGGTTCTTTTTCTTGTTTGGAGTTATCACACTCATTGCGATCGACTTCCTTCAGACGTTTATACCTGAGGCAATAGGACAGATTGTCACTCTCATGAAAGATACCGATTCGGTTGATGTGGCTGCTGTTCACAAACTTGCCTTAGAGGTTGTTGGACTTGGCGTTTTGATGATGATTGGCCGAATTATGTGGCGATTATCTTTGTTTTGGGCAGCTGGCAAAATCAAAATGGACCTCAGATCAGAGATGTTCAAAAAGTCTGAAAGACTATCCCAACGTTACTATCATTCCGAAAAGATTGGAAACATTGTTTCCTGGTTTACAAGCGACCTTGAGACCATAACCGATTATATCGGTTGGGGTACGGTTATGCTTGTCGATGCATCATTCTTAACAATCCTTGTCATGATCAAGATGTTCATGATGAGCGTTCCTCTCACCTTGTTAGTCTTAATCCCAATTCTTTTAATTACATTATGGGGTTTCTTATCCGAGATTTATTTATCTAAGGTTTGGGAGGCTAGACAAGCTTCAAATGACAGGCTTTATGATTTTGCAACTGAAGCTTTTTCGGGCATCAGAGTCATTAAGGCGTTCGTTAAAGAAAGACAACAGGCTATAGCGTTCAAAAAAGTTGCTAGAAAATGCCAAAAGGATTCCGTCAAGGTTGCGGAAGTCGATGGCCTATTCGAAAGACTTATCGACGTACTCATCCATGCCATCTTCGGCGCATTCCTTATCGTTGGTGGTTATTTTGCATTCTACTTCACATCTGGAACCGCTCACTCTTTATTCGGCATGGAGATTGACCTTTCCACTGGTGAGCTCGTTACGTTTATCGCCTATTTCGACACACTCATCTGGCCTGTCATTGCTCTTGGCTCTGTCATAGCTATGCACAGCCGCGCAAAGGCATCGCTTAAGAGAACTTCCGCATTCCTTGATCAGGAAGAGGAAATAATCTTGTCCGACGGGACTGAACGACTCGAAAACGTCAAAGGCGAGATTGTTTTTAACGATTTAACATTCGCTTATCCAGGCACTGAGGAAGCGGTGCTCAAGAACATCAATTTAACTATCAAGGCAGGCGAGACCGTTGGAATTGTAGGTAAGATTGGTTCAGGCAAAACGACCTTGGTTGATTGCTTACTTAGACTCTATAATTTCGGTGAAAACCGCGTAAAAATCGACGGAATCGACATAATGAAGGCAAAAATCGATGATGTTCGTGCATCAATTGCCTATGTTCCACAAGATAATTTCTTGTTCTCAGACACCATTGCAAACAACATAAACTTCTCAAAAAAGGACGGTACTGAGGCGGATGCAAAAGAAGCTGCAATATTCGCTTCTGTTGACCGCGATATCGTTGAATTCAAAGACGGGTACCAATCACTTTTAGGTGAGAGAGGAACAACCGTATCCGGTGGTCAAAAACAAAGAATTTCCATGGCTAGAGCATATTTGAAAAACGCTCCTATTTTAATCATGGACGACTCGGTCTCGGCAGTAGACGTCAAAACGGAAACAACGATCTTAAACAACATAAAAGAGAAGAGAGCGGGCAAAACGACAATCATCATCGCTTCTCGTATCTCAACCGTTTCTAAACTTGATAAAGTCATCGTTTTAAACGATGGTGAAGTAGAGGCATTCGGTTCACCAAAAGAACTGCTTGCCACCTCCAAGACATATGCTCGTATGGCTATGCTCCAGGAATTAGACAGAGAGGAGGTAAAGTAAAATGGAAGAAGAGAAACTTACATTAGCCTCTGAACGTCATTTACCTCTCCGCGTGGTCTTAAAGAGAATGGTTCCATATCTCAAACAAGAGTGGTGGAGCTTCCTCATCGCTTTCTTGTGCCTTGGTATTCAAGTTGCTTTGGGATTAATAATCCCACTTTTACAGGAAGGTGTTATCGCGCTTCTTGAAGGACAAACAACATCTATTACCGACTTCACTGAGAGACTTTTCACAATCGCAGGATACGATGTGACTCTCCCAAACGCCGTCCTAACATACATTATTTCTCTTGGCACTGCATTCATCTGTGTCGCAATCATTCAGCAGGTGTTCGTGCACGTCGACACGATCGTTCTCTCAAGAGCGGGTGAGCGTATTGTTTATCGCTTGCGTAACGAGGTTTTCAACCACATTGAATCTATGTCTCAGAACCAGTTGACTCAGATGCCTGTCGGTTCCCTTGTCACCCGTGTTGCAAACTACACGACCGATATCTCTAACCTATTCGTATCAACGCTCGTCAACATCCTCGTCAACTGTTTAACGGTTTTGGGCGTATTCATCATCATGATGATACTCAACCCGGTTCTCGGCGCAGTCATGTCGGGCTTCATGGTCATCTTGTTCATCTATAGCTATTTCTTCAACAAGATAGTTAATAAGCAGTTCCATAATGAGAGAAAGGCCGTTTCGGACTTCAACTCATTCTTAACCGAATCACTCTCCGGAATGAAGATTATCCAGATCTTTAATCAGGAGGAGAATAAGTACGACGAATTTGAAAGAAAGAACAAAAATCTCTTCAATATCCACTTTAAAGTCGTCCTTTGCTTCGCTTTCTATCGTCCAATCGTCAGTTTCATGTACTTTGCGGCAATAGGTGCAACATTCTATCTTGGCCCAGTTCTTGGCTTGGCGGGACACGCAGTAGTGGCCTTCTATCTCTATCTGTCTTCGTTCTTCAATCCAATCCAGAATATCGCTGACCAGTTGAATAACATCCAGAGAGGCGCAACAGCGCTTGAACGTATCTTTAACCTTCTTGACGTAAAGCCTGAAGTCAGAGATGCAGAAGATGCGGTCGAACTAACCGATGTTAAGGGAAAGATTGAATTCAGGAATGTCTGGTTTGCTTATGTCGGAGAGGATTGGATCCTCAAAGATGTCAGCTTCACGGTCGATGCGCGAACAACTTGTGCATTCGTAGGTGCAACAGGCGCCGGTAAAACAACCATTCTTGGTCTTATCGCTAGAAACTTCGAACCACAAAGAGGCGAAATCCTCATTGACGACATCCCAATCAATAAGATTAAACTCACAAGCTTAAGGGGAGCTTTAGGTCAAATGCTTCAGGATGTCTTCCTTTTCAGTGGCACCGTAAAGGACAATATCACTCTCCATGATGACGAAATCGCTATGGAAAGCGTGGAAAATGCCTGCAAATACGTCAATGCGGACACATTTATCAATAAGATGCCTCAAGGTCTCAACTCCGAACTCGCTGAGCGTGGAGAGAACTTATCACAGGGTCAAAGACAACTTTTGTCTTTCGCTAGAACCGTTCTTCACAACCCAAAGATTTTGATATTGGATGAGGCTACCGCGAACATCGATACCGAGACTGAGCATATCATTCAGGAATCTCTTGAGAAGATGAAGTCAATCGGCACAATGCTCGTTGTCGCCCACAGACTCTCAACCATTCAGAAGTCTGATCAAATCATCGTTCTTCACAAAGGCGTTCTAAAGGAAAAAGGAACCCATCAAGAACTCTTAAAGCAAAGAGGTCTTTACTACAAACTCTACCAGGTCCAGTTCGAGGAGAAATAATGGGCCGAACATATAGACTATTAACTCCTAATCAGCTCGACGACGTCATGGTTATCATCAATGACGCTATCGAGCTTCTTTCACATCTGTCACTTCAATGGCAGCAGGGGTATCCGAATGCTGAAGTGATGTTGAGTGATTTGAAGGACAGTTATGTCTATGGCTTATATGAAGACGATGAATTAATCGCCATTGCGTCTTTGGTTCCGGGAATCAATGTTGATTACAAGAAAATCGATGGTGGAGGTTGGACTTATAAAACTGGTGAAAACGACGCAACTATCCACAGAATCGCCGTAAAAACCGGCTATCATGGCAAAAAATACGGCATTTCCATGGTTAAATTCCTAATTGAAGAATCAAAAAGAAGGGGATACTCATCCCTTAAAGCGGATACCCATCGGACAAATATCGCAATGCAGCAGCTATGTCTGCGCAACGGTTTTAACTATCGTGGAGTGGTGTATGTCCAAAGGGACGAGGAAGACAATTCGCGTCTCGCGTACGAGTTGGTCTTGTGATATTGTAATTAGCAAGAGGTAAACATATGAACGTTGTTACTATTTCCCGTGAATTCGGATCTGGTGGCCGCGAGGTAGGAAAGAGACTCGCGGACGCTTTAGGCTATGCTTATTACGATACAGAGATTATCGATTTGATCGCAAAAAAGGCGGGAATGGACAAGAATTATGTCTCAACCGTTTTGGAGTCTTCCCCTTCATATGCAATCCATTTTGGCGCCACTTTCTCCGCAATTCCGCTATATGATAATGCAACTCAGGTCCTTGTTGCCCAACGAGAGGTGTTTGAGGAATTGATGTCAAAAGGCAACTGCATCATCGTTGGACGCGGTGCATCATGCCTGCTCAATAAAGATAATGTTTTCTCCATATTCGTCTACGCTGATGAGAAGACGAAAGTAGAGCGTTGCCTAGCCCGTGACACGACCCATACCGAGACCGAGAAATCGATCAAGAAGATGATTAAGCGAATCGATAGAAACAGGCGTCATTACCACGAGACTTACTTCGGTGTCGAGTGGGGCAGAAAAGAGAATTACGATATCGCAATCAACACATCAGGAATGGAAATCAAAAAAATAATCCCTGGGTTGGCCGCATATGTAAAAGGCTACTTCGAGAACAAATAAAAACATAGAGAGATCGCCCTTGGCGGTCTTTTCTTATTATTCTTTATATTTAAAGCGCACGCGCCTCTATACACGCCTTTGCACAGGCGAAAAAATGTCGATATAAACGGCACTTTTTTGTGATAATTGACACATTGACCATTATTTAAATCCTTGCTAATCTTTAATGTAATATGGATAACGTGGCAAAGTATTTCGGAATAATCGCAGTCGTTGCTGTGTTATTTTTGGTTTTGCTCATTGTCTACGCATTTAAGAAACGCAAGAACTATTCAATCTACCTCGGCGTCGCGTGTATATATGCAGCGTTCGCGCTTGTGGGCTACACATTATCTTTAATGAATAGGCTTGACGAGCATTATCTCTTCTCGATGATCATGTCGACTCTTTACTTCACGTCTATCGATATCATGCTGATGTTCCTCATCATGTCCGTTATGGCGTATACGAATTCATACGAGGTAAGGAGAAAGCTCACTGTCTTCATCATAATCATGGTTCTTGCGATCTCTGACGTCGGAATGTTGTGGACCAACTGTTTCTGCCCTGTGAGTAAGCAGTTCGCAATCTATTTGACATCTGTTCCTTCTCACCCAACAATCCCTGTCTATAAAACGCATTGGCCGTGGCATTATCATTTGACGTTCACCTATTTTATGGTCATTTTCATCATCTCCATTCTCCACAGCAAATCACTCAGTGTTCCTAAGGGATACAAGAGACAATATACCATCCCTAGCATTGCAATTTTCGCGGTCGTATTTGCTAACCTCATATTCTTATTGATTCAGACAAACAACGATAGCGTTTTGAAAATGATAGATGTCTCTACATTGTTATATCCGTTTGGAGTTGCAGGGATTTTCTTCGGTTTCTTTGACTATAAAGGAAGGATGATGGTCACCAAATTCAAAGTCAGTATCGTAGATAATGGATTCAATGGCGTGGTTGGCTTTGACTGGGAAAACAATCTTCTCGCGAAAAACAGCAAAGCGGATTACTATTTCCCTCTCCTCAAAGACAAGGCGGGCAAAGAAATTGAGTACATGTCAGAAATCACGGGTTTGGATGTAAATGAGGCAGACAACCGTATTTGTCAATGCTTTGGAACGGACGCTGATGGCAACCCGCTTTCTCTCAGATGCGACTACATCGTTAATCGCAACAAATACAACGCAATCGTCTCAAAAGTCTTCTATTTCCAAGATATTTCGCCTGAAACGGACCCTTTAACCGGATTCCAGAAAATTGAGGCGTTCTATCATTTGGATGCGACAAGAGACCACATTGCAGTCGCTCCTAAAGCAGTTTGCATTTTCGATATCAACGGGCTCAACACCATCAATGCAACAAAAGGAAGAACTGAGGGCGACAAAGCGATTCAGAGCTTATGCGAGCTCCTCAAGGCGAGATTCCCTAAAGATACTTTGTTCTTGAGAGGAAAAGAGGGAACCGTCTATGCCATCTGTATCACAATCACTCAACTAGGAGCTAAGAACATCACTCAAACAATCAAGAGTGATTTCAAGATTGCCGATATCGATTATGCCGTTTTGCCATACGAGCATGATAGACCGTTCAGAGAGACGATGGACAAACTCGACATCGCTTTAGACACAATCAAACTTCTCAACAGCAAATCAAGCCGTTCGAATATCGTCGCATCCCTTCTCAAGACGTTAGAAGAGACGGATTTCGATACGGAAGACCACGTCAAGAGAACGACAATTTACGCAGAAAAACTCGGCAAACGCCTCGGATTATCCGATTATGACCTCTCTAGACTCAAACTTTTGACCATTCTCCACGATATCGGAAAAATCGCCATTCCACTCGAGATTTTAAATAAGCCTGGAAGACTCAACGACCATGAGTTTGAAATCATGAAGACCCACACTTTAAAAGGCTATGAAATCGCTAAATCGAACAAAACCCTTAAGAACATTTCAAAGGAAATCAAACAGCATCATGAGAGATGGGATGGAAAAGGCTATCCTGACGGTCTTGAAAAAGAGGCAATCAGCTATCTTGCCCGCATCGTTTCAGTTGTCGACTCATTTGATGCCATGACAAGCGACCGAGTCTATCGCAAAGCGCTGACATGGGATGAAGCTAAAGCGGAACTCAGAAGATGCGCAGGCACTCAGTTCGACCCTAAGGTTACGGCTGAATTCCTTCGTATGCTCGACGAGGAGATCCACGTTGAAATAAGGAAAAACACAAAGGAAGAGAATGATATCGATATCCCACTCACTTCTAAATACGCCACAAACAACGTTTTCCAGATGCAGTTCGGCAAATACACGCTCGACGAAAAGGAATACATCGTAGAAATCGACAAGAATTTCACCGCGATCACCGGCTATACGATGGAGGATATCACCGAAAAGAAGATGAAACAGAAACACCTCCTTCCTGAAGAGGATAGAGCGGAATATTTAGTCACCCTCCAAAAACAATTCGCCGCCGGTCTTGATTCGGTTCTCCTCGAACATAGAATCATCAAGAAAGACGGGAACACCATATACGTCTATTGCATCGGCAAAAAGCGTTTCGATAGCTCAACCAAGAAGTACCTTTCGGAAATCCTTATCGTCGACTGTTCTTTAACACATGCCGCTAAACTCGGTGCAGAACTTGAGAAAAACCGCGCAAGAGAACAAAGAGAATCGTGGGAAAGACACTATAGAAAAGACGGATTGACCAATCTCCTCACCCACACGGCATTCGAGAACGATTTGGAGGCTATTCTCCTCAAAAACGAGAAGAAGGTCCTATTCATGATATTCGACCTTGACGGATTCAAGAAATACAATGACACCCACGGACACAAAGCGGGAGATGAATATCTCATCCTCGTTGCCAAGCACCTCGAGCAGGCCATGAGAAAAGACGATCTTTGCTGTCGTCTTGGCGGCGATGAGTTCGCAGTTGGCCTCATCATAGACAAAGAGGAGTCAAACGAAACCATCAAGCAGAGAGCGGAATCTCTCCTCATGCACGTGAACGGCACCCTCACTTATATCGACAAATCCAACTGCAAGTTCTCAAGCGGCGCCTCCATCTCATCGGCGGAACTAGATTCCTTCGATAAGCTTTACGTGGATGCCGATAAAGCACTTTATTCCTCAAAAGAAGGAGAAAAAGGTACATTATCCTTTGGCTCATCTTTAAAATAGAGCCATGTTTTCAATCAAAAGAGTGACCTCGCAAGAGGAATTAGATGCAATCCTGAACGTCAGAAGAGAAGTCTTCGTTTTAGGCATGGGCATCAGCGAAGAAGTGGAAGTGGATGAATATGACACTTTTCCAAGCCCTCTCCATCACTACGCCATAATGGATGACGGAGTTATAGTGGGCACTCTCAGGGCGTTCCCTGAAGGCAACAACACCGTCAGATTCCAACGCTTTGCAATCCTCTCTTCTGAAAGAGGGAAAGGATTTGGCAGAAAAGCCCTTGAAGCGATGTTTGAAATCTATAAGGGCAACTACACGTATTTCCACGCGATGAAGTCCGCCGAGGGCTTCTATAAATCCTGTGGCTACACCTCAAAAGGTGACTATTTCGACGAAGAAGGCATTCCTCACATCGAAATGTTTAAAATCTTATAATCGTCAAAACGGACATAACGTAGTTTAAAGAGAACAAAGCATTAATATAATTAATAGTTTTCTAAAATCGCATATTTGTACATTGAACATTTCTGTCAATGAAAAAAATACGTTGTCGACAAGGCGAGTTAGTCTCGTGTAATATGAGCGCATAAGGCGTTTTAATGCGCCTGGAGGAAGACACATGGGAAAACCTTTCGTAGAAACAGTGGCACCACACAAAGGTGAGGCCGCACCAAACGAAAAAATCATCGCACTCGGTAAGAAAATCACCGACGTCGCAGCTCACAAGTTGGGCAAAGTAACATCAAACGACCCAGAGTATTGGGGACTCGCTTCTGTTATCGATGAGGAAATGGCTGACATCGCTCTCTCGATGAAACTCAGACATCACTACACTCTCGACCAGTTGGCAAAAGTAAGAAAAATCACAACAGAAGAGGACAAGGCTCACCTTGAAGAGATGCTCATCAAGATGTGTGAGACCGGACTTCTCGAATACGATTATGGCAACTGCTATGACCACAACGGAAAGATCGAGGGCGATACGACAAGAAGATATTGCTTGCCACTCTTCGTCCCAGGCTCAGCTGAACTTATCAACATGAACCTCAAGAGACTTGAAGAACATCCAGAAATCGGACGTTTCTTTGAGAGAATGACATATATCCCACTCGCTGGCATCACCCAGCTTGTTCCAGAGGGCGGCTCAGGTGTCGGTATGCACGTCATCCCTGTTGAGAAGGCAATCTCACAGGTCAACGAGACAATGGACCTCGAGCACATCTCATATTGGCTCAAGAAATACGAGGGACACATCGGCGCTTCCATGTGCTCATGCCGTGTTTCAAGAGCGCTCACTGAAGACGAAGGCGGCCCAGGCGGCTGCGGCGACGACTTCAATGACTGGTGTATCGGCGTCGGCGACTTCGCAGATTACGCTAGAGAAGTCGGCTTAGGACATGACATCACCTATGATGAGGCAATGGCTATCTTCAAGAGAGCAGAGGATAACGGCTTCGTCCACCAGGTCACAAACATCGACGGCGAAAACAAGATCTTCGGTATCTGCAACTGCAACGTCAAGATCTGTAACGCTTTAAGAACATCTCAGTTATTCAACACACCAAACCTTTCTAGATCAGCATACACAGCTAGAGTCACTCCAGAGAACTGCGTCGCTTGCGGACGCTGCGTCGAGTACTGCCCAGCAGGCGCTGTCAAACTCGGTCAGAAATTAAAGAAGAAAGACGGATCAGAGGTCAAGTATCCAAAGGCATTGCTTCCTGACAACCTCAATTGGGGCGAAGAGAAGTATGACTTCCAGTATAGAGACAACATCCGCACCAACTGCTATGAGACAGGTACAGCACCATGTAAGACAGCTTGCCCAGCTCACGTCGCAGTCCAGGGTTACATCAAGATGGCAAAAGAGGGCAGATATCAGGAAGCTCTCGCACTCATCAAGAAGCAGAACCCATTCCCAGCAATCTGCGGCCGCGTCTGTAACAAGCGTTGCGAAGCAGCTTGCACAAGAGGCACAATTGACGATCCAGTCTCAATTGATGCAATCAAGAAATATGTCGCTCAGCTCGACTTGGATGCTGAGAACAGATACATCCCAGAAATCATCCCAGCTATCTCCCCAACCTCACCTCTCAAGTCATTTGAAGAGAAGATTGCTATCATCGGCGCAGGCCCTGCGGGCTTAACAGCTGCTTACTACTTAGCGGTTGAAGGCCACTCAGCAGTCACCGTCTTTGAAAAGAACGAGAGACCTGGCGGTATGATGACATATGGCATCCCAAGCTATAAGCTCGAGAAAGATGTCGTCGCAGCGGAAATAGAAGTCTTAAAGGCACTCGGCGTTGAGTTCAAGTGCGGTGTCGAAGTCGGCAAAGACGTCACAATCGCTCAGTTAAGAGAAGAAGGCTATAAGGCATTCTACGTCGCAATCGGCTGCCAGGGCGGAAGACGCCCAGGTGTCCCAGGCGATGACGCTGAAGGCACAGATATCGCAGTTCACTTCCTCCACGAGGCAACTGAACACCAGGATACAATCATGAACGGCAACGTAGTCGTCGTCGGTGGCGGTAACGTCGCTGTTGACTGCGCTAGAACCGCAAAGAGATTCAAAGCAGCTAACGTTTCAATGTTCTGCTTAGAAGATAGAGCAACAATGCCAGCTTCTAAAGAAGAGCAGGAAGAGACACTTGAAGAAGGCATCGCAATCAACAATTGCTGGGGACCAAAAGAAGTTCTCACCAAGGACGGCAAGGTCACAGGCATCGTCTTCAAGAAGTGCTTAAGAACAATCGACCCAGAAACAAAGAGATTCTCACCGGTCTATGACGAGAACGAGACAATGACAGTCGAAGCAGACCACATCGTCTTCGCAATTGGTCAGGCAATCGAGTGGGGCAAACTCCTTGAAGGAACAAAGGTTGAGTTCTGGCACGGTAACTACCCAGTCGCAGATCCAGTCACATACCAGACAGCAGAAGATGACATCTTCGTCGGTGGTGACGTCTACACAGGTCCTAAGTTCGTCATCGACGCCATCGCAGCAGGTAAGATCGCTGCAGAATCCTTACACAGATTCGTAAGACCAGGCGCTCACATGACAATCGGACGCAACAGATGGCAGTTCAAGGAACTCGACAAGGAAGACATCCTCGTTGAGGGCTACGATACAGCTAAGAGAGCGGACATCACCGTTGATCCAGCTAGCGATCACAAGAACTCATTCAGAGACTTCCACACAAATCTCTCCGAAGAGCAGGTCAAGACAGAGGCAAACCGCTGCTTAGGCTGCGGCGCATCAGTCGTTGACGAGAACAGATGTATCGGATGTGGCATTTGTACAACAAAGTGCGAATTCGACGCCATCCACCTCTTGAGAACACATCCAAACGCAACAAAGATGGTTGCGGCAGAGGACAAGTTCAAATACATCCTCCCATACGCAATCAAGCGTGCAGGTAAGATCGTATTCGGCAAGAAGACAGCTGAAGAGAAAGCCGCTCAGAAACAGCACAAGGAATACAAGAAAGCCAAAAAGGCTGCCAAGAAAGCTGCTAAATAATGCATGAATTAGGAATTGCCTTCCACCTCATCGACACCGTGATTGAAGTGGCCCACGAAAACAAGGTGGACCACATCAAATCAGTCACAATCTCATTAGGCGAAGTCTCAGGCGTAATTCCAACCTACCTCAACTCCGTTTGGGAATGGGCTTGCAAGAAGCATGAGGAAACTCAGGGCACCGAGCTCATAATCAAAAACGTCGAGGCCATCACCTATTGTGAGGACTGCAAGAAGAAGTACCCAACCATCCAGTATGGCAAAGTCTGCCCTCACTGCGGTTCGGAACACACCTACTTAGTCCAAGGCAACGAGTTCACGCTGAAAGAAATAGAAGTCGACTAAATAATCAAGCCTCGTTCCAAACGGGGCTTTTTTCGTGCTATACTAACGGACATGAAAAACATCACCACCCAAGAAATATCGGAAAAGGTATCGCTCGCATTATACGAAGCCTGCCATAACCTTAACTCCTGCACCCTCAATTTATTAAAAGAGGCTCATTCAAACGAAGAAGATATCACGCCAAGAACAATACTTGACCAACTTCTAGAAAACGCTCAAATCGCCAGAAAAGAGGGAATTCCAATGTGTCAGGACACCGGAATCGTCACCGCTTTTGTAAAAATCGGCAGAGACGTCCACCTTGAGGGTGATATCCACGATGCGATAAATGAAGGCGTTAGGGATGCGTACGAGAAATACTATCTCCGCAAATCGGTCGCAGACCCTATCACGAGACTGAACACGAAGAACAATACCCCGGCCATCATTCATATCGATATCGTAGAAGGCGATAACCTTTCAATCACCCTCGCCCCTAAAGGCGCTGGTTCCGAGAATATGTCCCGCCTTGCTATGCTCAATCCAACAGATGGCATCGAAGGCATCAAAGAATTTATTCTTAAAGCAGTCAAAGAAGCGGGTGGTAGACCATGCCCTCCAATATTCTTGGGCGTTGGAATCGGAGGAAACTTCGAGAAGTCCGCAGAGATGGCAAAAGAAGCCTTGATGAGACTCAACCCATCCAGTGACCCAACAATCGCAAAACTTGAGGCTGAACTCAAAGACGAAATAAACAAGACAGGCATCGGCCCTATGGGACTCGGCGGAAAGACCACATGCTTAGGCGTTTTCATCAACACCTTTCCATGCCACATCGCGTCATTACCTGTCGCCGTTAATATTCAGTGTCACGCCAATAGACACGTGGAGGTGGTTTTATGATCGATACCTCAACATGGAGAAAAGGTGACGTCATAAATCTTACGGGTGTTGTCTACACCGCAAGAGACGCTGCCCACAAGAGAATGCAGGAGATGCTCGAAAGAGGAGAGGAACTCCCGGTCGACTTCAAAGGCGCATTCATTTATTATGCTGGACCAACACCAACCAAGCCTGGTCAGGTAGTGGGATCAATCGGACCAACGACCAGCTGCAGAATGGACAAATTCATCGAGATGATGCCTAAGTTAGGTATCAAGGGAATGATTGGGAAGGGCCCTAGATCGGAAAGTGTTGAAAAAGCCTGCAAGAAATACGGGCTCGTATACTGCGTCGCAACAGGCGGTGCGGGCGCTTTGCTCTCAAAGAGAGTAAAAAAGTGTGAAGAAGTCGCTTTCCAAGATCTCGGTTGCGAATCAATTAAGAGGCTGGAAGTTGACAATTTCCCAATAATTGTCGCAATTGATTTCGCAAAATAATTCTTAAATATCAAAATATTTAGCAACAAATTACTCCTGAAGTGGTATGTTAAAGCCATCAAAGGAGTTTTTTATATGAAGAAAACTATCATTTTTTTGGCATCATCAGTTCTTCTTTTAGCAGCCTGTGGTGGCAAACCAGCACCAACTGACTCATCAGAAGCAGAGAAGCCAACAACATCTCAGGCAGGTGATCACAAACACCAGTACGGCGATTGGACCGTCACCAAGGAGCCAACCTGTACAGAAAAGGGACAGAAGGAAAGAACCTGCTCATGCGGTGATAAGCAGACACAGGATGTCGCAGCAACCGGCCACTCATACATCGA
>DCHU01000073.1:0-12016 GCA_002314915.1 Caryophanales bacterium UBA1744 | reverse complement strand
GTAGCGGGCGGAACAGCAGCAACATGCACAACAGACGGCGTCTCAGTCCAGGAATGCGGAGTCTGCCATGACAGAAAAGAGACCCCAATCCCAGCAAAGGGCCACACATGGGTCAATGACGGCGAGAAGACAAACGGCTTCCAGAAGCAGAAGTGCGAATGCGGTGGCGAAGCATATGTCTTAAGCTATGCTGACTCAGAGAGAGTTGCACTCCCTGGAGCATCAAGCTCAAATACAGGCGCAACAGAGAAACTCAAGAACGCTACAGCAACCTGGGATTTAGCATTACTCCCAAGAGCAAAGTACGCAATTTGGGGCAACGTTAAGTCAACAGCAGCAGATCACGGAGACAGAAAGTGGTATAACATGGCAACATGCGATCCAGTTGAAGAAACTAGAGAATCAAACGCTGATACAGCTGCAATGCCACAGTATCGTTATCACTTCGACGAAGAAGGTGCAATCATCAACCCAACAAACAAGAAATCAAGAGAAGAGGACGGCATCACAAACACCGACTTCACTTGGTGTCAAATCGTTGATAAAGCAGACGTCGGCGGCGAGAAATTCTCACTCGTCCACGACGGAATGGGCTACTCAATGATCTTCGACTCAATCAGACTCGAGAAAGTCGGAGCAGCAGAAGTTGGCTACGAAGTCACATTCAACTGCGACGAGCACTGCCGTGTCGAAATCTTCAAGAGCCAGGATTACTCAAGAACCCCAGTTGCAGGAACTAAGGCAGTTAGCCGTAACTCCGAGACAGGACAGGTCGATGGCTCAGGCGAAGGACAGGTCAACTTCAAACTCATCATTGATGAAGGCTACACACTTGACTCAATGAAGGGCACAGTCGACTGCTACAAGTCAATCAAACAGGCAGACGGAGATTACTCCGAAGGCGTCTATAAGATCACAAAGGTCTGCGACGACATGACCTGCACAATTAAGACTAAAGCTGACACAGGTGTCGAAGAGGGCTTCGTCGCTACATTCGTCCACCCAGCTGAATATCCAGTCACAGTCTTCCCAACTCAGGACATCACAAAAGACGGTGTTGTCACAGATACAGCATTTGCTAGAACAAAAGCCGGACTTGCAACACTTGACACCACAGCAGAGCCACAGCTCAACTTCGTCATCGGTGGAACTCTCCCAGCAGGAAAGAAGTTCAACGTCACAGCAACAGCTGGAACATACAACAAGATCAAAGCGGACCCAGAGGGTGATGGAACAACAAACTTCTACAGAATCACCAAGGTTAACGCAAACATCACAGTCACAATCGAAGTTGTCGACGCTTAACCAAAAAACCAAGACTATGAGCCACCCAATCGTGGCTCTTTTCTTTTTCTCGCAATAATAGTACGAAATGATATTTCAAATCGTACGATATTCTTGAAACTATCACGTCTTTGCTATAACCTTTTTAAGGAGATACTTATGTGCTACATAACCGCAACAGAACTGAAGAATAATCTAAACAAATATATGGTTTTATCCGAAACCGAGGATATCTATGTTACCAAAAACGGCAAAGTCATAACTTTGCTTACCAATCCCAAAAAGAAGGCATTGGAAGATTTCTTATCATTGGAAGGAATACTTTCAAAGAACGATTCGGGAAAAGACATTAAAGAACTGATAGGAGACAGTATTGTCGAACATGAAAGTGCTAGTGGACACTAATGTATTTTTGGAATACCTCCTTAAACGCGACGATTATCAAACGGCCCGTGATTTCTTTATCCAATCCGTTATGCATAGGCATCAAATGCTCGTAACAAGCATGGCGATAAGAGATATAGGTTATGTTGCCCAAAGAGAATTGCACGATTGGAAAAAGGCCAGGGATATCCAAAATAAGGTCTATCAAGTTTGTAGCAAGGTGATTAGCGTAACTACAGATGCCGCCATCGAGTCACTATTCACCGACTGGAAGGATTACGAAGATTCACTGCAAAATGAATGCGCCAAAGAGAACGGCTGTTTGGCAATAGTTACGTATAATAAGAAGGATTATTGCAATTCTCCGTTGCTTATTTGCACGCCAAAGGAAATCTTGGACATGTATTCAAAAACTTGAGCCTCACATTTTGTGGGGCTTTTTGTTCCGTTTATGTGTGTAATGAATGACAAATCGTTAATTTAAGTTAAAATACGCATATGACTAAATTTGCTAATCAATCTTTCGAGGGCGAAAGAGCGTTATATAACACGAAGGACGCGGAAATCGATCACTGCAGGTTCCATGACGGTGAATCTCACCTCAAGGAATCATCAGGACTGACAATCGCAAACTCCAGTTTTGAATGGAAGTATCCTCTTTGGTATTGCGACCAAGTAACCGTCGATAACACCTTCTTTGCTCTTATGAGCCGTTCCGGCATCTGGTACACGGACAATATAACCATCAAAAACAGCGTTTTCGACTGTCCTAAGACATTTAGACGCTCAAGCTTTATCACTCTTGAGAATTGCAAATTCAACTCCGCAGGCGAGATGTTTTGGAATTGCCACGACATCAAGATCAAGGATATGACCGCCAAAGACGGAGATTACATGTTCTTCAACTGCGAGAACATCGAAATAGACAACCTCCATTTAGATGGCAACTATGCATTCGATGGCTCAAAAAGCATCAAAGTCAAAGACTCGTATCTCAATTCCAAGGACTCGTTCTGGAATGTACATAATGCAGTGGTGGAGAACACCACGATTATCGGAGAGTACATCGGATGGAACTCCGAGAACCTCTCATTCATCGACTGCGATATCGAATCCGAACAGGGCTTCTGCTACATCAAAGGCTTAAAACTCAAAAACTGCAGATTAAAAGGAACCAACCTTTCATTCGAGTTATGCGAGGATATCGACGCGGAAATCGTGGGAAATATCGTATCAATCAAGAATCCAATCTCAGGACGCATTGTCTGTGATTCCTGTGATGAGGTTATCTTAGATAAGAACCTAATCGATCCATCGAAGACTGAAATCATCATTGGAGGGAAGAAGTATGAAATATAACTTCGACACACTAACCGATAGACATGGCACCTATTGCTATAAATGGGACTATGAAAAGAAAGAGAATGTCCTTCCGATGACCATCGCGGACATGGATTTTGAAATCGCCCCAAAAATCAAAGAATCAGTAATCAATCCTAATAGACCATTTACAACGGGATACACATTCATTCCTGATGCCTACTACGAGGCAATCGCTTCCTGGTGGAACAGAAGACACGACTTAGGCGTAACAAAAGACGATGTCGTTTATGCCAATGGCGTTATCTGTGCGATTTCCACAATCGTGAGAAGATTCTCCAAGCCTGGAGATAATGTCCTTCTCCAATTCCCTATCTACAACACATTCTTCAACTCGGTTATTAATAACCAAAGAGTTATCGTCTCCAGCGACCTTGTCTACAAGGATGGAGAATACTCAATCGACTGGGAAGACCTCGAAAGAGTGTTATCGGATGAGAAAACCACTTTGTGGATCATCTGCAACCCACATAACCCAATCGGCAAGAACTGGACAAAAGAAGAGCTCGCAAAGATGGGTGAACTCGCTAGAAAACACGGAGTCGTAACGGTATCTGATGAGATTCACTGCGATGTCCAGGAACCTGGCAATCATTACACGCCATTCTTATCTTCATCCAAAGAGAATAGAGAGAACGGAATCGCTTTAGTATCAACAAGCAAGACATTCAATATGGCGGGCTTCCACTGTGCCGCTGCGATAATCCCAAACCCTGACCTAAGATATAAGTTCTGGAGAGCTATCAACACGGATGAATGCTCCGAACCAAACTTCTTTGCAATCCCAGCTGCCCTTGCAGCCTATAACGAATCCGAGGATTGGGTAGAAGAGGTCAACGAATACATCGCTGGCAACAAGAACTACGTTAGAGAGGCTCTCAAAGACACTAAATACAAAGTGGTCTCAGGACCTGCGACATACCTCCTCTGGATCGATATCAGCGAGATAACGGATAACGATGAAGAGTTCGCCGAACGTCTAGAAAAAGAGACCGGTCTCCAACTCAATGCCGGCTCCCACTATAGAGGAAAAGGCTTCCTCAGAATGAACGTTGCAACTCAGCGTTCTAGAGTGGAAGAAGCAGTGAATAAGTTAAAATCCTTATAAAGAATTGATGTCTATTGATTTAATAAATTAAATAGGTATCTTTTTTATTGCAAAGTAAGTAAGATAGTAAGTAAGATAGTAAGTAAGATGAAAGATACTCAGTACAGCCCGCCATATTCGATATCAAATAAAATAGTTGCCCTAATATCCGATATTTCAGAACTATTAGGTCAGGTCAGTGTCTTTAAAGATATGATCAATAAACCTCATTTGAGAAAAGTGAATAGGATTAAGTCGGTGCATTCGTCCCTGAAAATAGAGGCAAACTCGCTTTCTTTTGAACAGGTTAAGGATTTGATAGATGGTCATCTTGTCATAGGCGACGAGAAGGAGATACTGGAAGTTAAGAATGCTTATAAAGCATATGAGGAACTTCCGTCATTAGATCCATGCAGTCTTGCCGATTTGAAACGAGTGCACAAGATAATGACTCAGTCACTTCCGTGCAATCCTGGAAAATATAGAACTGGAGAGGAGGGCGTCTCCTCGGATGGAAGATGTATATTTGTGGCACCGCTTCCTCAATTCGTGCCTTCTTTGATGGAACAATTGTTCCGGTGGCTTAAAGAAAGCGAAGGCGATGTCCATCCTTTGGTCAGAGCAGCGGTCTTCCATTATGAGTTTGTTTTTATCCATCCGTTTAAAGATGGTAACGGTCGAATGGCAAGGCTATGGTGCACCGCATTGCTCTCAAGATGGAAAAAGGTTTTCGAATACATTCCGCTCGAAAACCAAATAGAGCAATTCCAACAAGATTATTATGAAGCCATAGACAAGTCGAACAATGCTGGCAACTCAACTCTATTCATAGAATTTATGCTTGAGATGATAAAAAAAGTTTTGATTTCCATTTACGAACAGGCGAAAAAGGAAAACTCAGGCGCCAGTGTCTATGTTAAGAGAATGTTGCTTTTGATGGATTATGAGACACCATATACATCCACGGAAATCATGGACATGCTAGGGCTCAAGTCAAAGGAGAATCTAAGAAAAAACTACTTGGATCCTGCTCTCCAATTGGGACTTCTATCGATGACCATCCCAGAAAAACCAAATAGCAAAAATCAAAGATATATAAAGAAATAATCCCGCCAATTTGACGGGATTTTCATTTACTCTTCGAATGTTACGATGCCTGTTTCGATATCGAATAAGGCGGATACAACTTTAACTGTTTCGCCAACCTCAGGCTTAACCTTTTCACGTCCGTAAGCAGCATTTATCTTTGAGGCCTTTATCTCATCCTTCTCATCACCGATTGCCTCCTTAATCATCGAGGTCAAACTGACGATATGGTCTTCATTGCATCCCGCGATTGTGGCGTGGACCGCTCCGCAATGGGTGTGGCCTAAGATAACGACTAAATTGGTGTGGCAGTGCTTTGTTGCGTAGAGTATAGAACCGAGTTCATGCTCTCCGATTACGTTGCCCGCGACTCTGATTACGAATAGCTCTCCCAATCCAGCGGAGAACATCGCCTCTGGAACGACTCTGGAGTCTGAGCAAGTGACGATGACGGCATAAGGCGATTGCCCTTTGACTAGTTCATCTCTTTTTGCGGGTGAATAATCACCACTTTGCTTATTAGCAACATACTGTTTGTTGCCATTTTGTAAAAGTTTTAGTGCATCTGTATAGTTCATATTTTAATTTTAGTGTAAAATCAATCTGTTAATCAATGATTAGAAGGAGGAAATCCGATGTCATCTAAAGTGTATTTCACCAAAGAGTTTTCAGAAGAGGCTCTTTTAAAACTTCTTGAGGTCGTTGGAAAGAAACCAACAGGCAAAGTCGCTTGCAAATTCCACTCAGGAGAAGAGGGCAATCAGAACTTCCTTCACCCAGAATTCTGGAGTCCGCTCGTTGAGAAAGTCAACGGCACGGTTGTTGAGTGCAACACCGCATATGAAGGCTCAAGAAACACGACCGAGAAACACCTGAGGCTCCTCAAGAAACATGGTTGGGCAGACTATTTCGATGTCGACTTAATGGATGCTGAAGGACCGGATTATGTCGTTGAAATCCCGGACGGATTCAAGATTAAGAAGAATTATCTCGGCAAAAACATAAAGAATTACGACTTCCTTGTCGTTTTATCGCATTTCAAAGGCCATCCTATGGGTGGATATGGTGGTGCTCTGAAGCAGTTATCAATCGGATGCGCATCATCGTTCGGCAAAGCCTACATCCACGGCGCTGGAGAAATCGATAAGATCTGGACATCGGACCACGATTCATTCTTGGAGTCCATGTCAGACGCCGCAACCTCTGTTGTCAGACTCTTTAATGGAAATGCCATCTACATCAACGTTATGAAGAACATGTCCGTTGACTGTGACTGCTGTGCTGTTGCTGAAGACCCATGCTTAAAAGATATCGGTATGCTTATCTCTCTTGATCCTGTTGCAATCGATCAGGCTTGCATCGATTTAGTTGAGAAATCAGGCGATAGAGGAGTGGCTCATTTTATGGAAAGAGTGAATACTCGCAACGGAAAGCATACAATAGTGTCAGCCGAGAAACACGGCATTGGAACTAGAGACTACGAACTCATCAATATCGACTAATGGACTTATTTGAATACATCAGACAACTCATCGAAGAAAAAGGCAATGTCGTCATCGCGATCGATGGCATGGCCGGAGCGGGAAAATCCACATTCGCCAAGAAACTATCGGCGGTGGCGGATTCCCGCATTATCTCCACGGACGATTTCCACCTTCCTGAGGATATGAGGACAGAAAAACGTCTCAGAATCCCTGGCGGAAACGTTCATCACGAGAGAATGAAAGAACAGGTCATCGACCACGTTAGAGAAGAAATCACCTATGGTGTTTATGACTGCAGGACAAACTCAATCGAGAAGGAAAGAGTGCTCCCAAAGAAACAGTTGACTATCATCGAGGGAACATACTCAATGCACCCTGAATTCGGTGACTATTACGATATCTCTTTCTTCCTTGGATGCGACCCAAAAGACCAAATAAAACGCCTTGCAAAACGCGATTTGTCCAAACTTCAGGATTTCAAGACTAAATGGATTCCTATGGAGACCCTTTACTTCCAAAAAACGAAGGTAAAGGACAAAGCCGACTGCATAATCGGCTAGATTTAAGAAAATCTACATATTAGAGAGCGGTTTCCACACCGCTTTTCTTGTTTTTGGAAATAAATACTTTACTATTAGTGCCCGGTGGAGGTTATTTTATGCTTCGTTTGGTAGACATACACAAAGTATACGACACAGGCGGAATCGAAGTTGAAGCACTTAAGGGCATCAACATTAATTTCAGGAAAGCCGAATTCGTATCAATCCTTGGTCCTTCCGGCTGCGGAAAGACAACAACATTGAACATCATTGGAGGACTCGATCATTACACGACCGGAGATCTTTTCATCAATGGCGTTTCAACCAAGAACTACACATCCCATGACTGGGACGTTTATCGTAACCACCGAATCGGATTCATTTTCCAATCCTATAACCTCATCCCACACCAGAACATATTGGAAAATGTCGAGCTCGCTTTAACAATCGCCGGTATCTCTAAAGAAGAGAGAACTGCCAAGGCTAAAGCGGCTTTGGATAAAGTTGGCCTTGCAGGCTTATACACAAAGAAATCAAATCAACTCTCAGGTGGACAGTGCCAGAGAGTCGCTATCGCTAGAGCCCTCGTCAATGAGCCAGAGATTCTTCTAGCGGATGAGCCTACCGGCGCTCTTGACTCGGTCACATCGGTTCAGATCATGGACCTTATCAAGGAAATCTCAAAAGAGAAGCTTGTCATCATGGTCACCCATAACCCTGAGCTCGCTGAGAAATACTCAACACGTATCATCAACTTTAAGGATGGTGAACTCTTGAATGACTCAAACCCTTATACAGAGGAAGAAGAGGCAGCGGAGAGGACCGAAGTGGTGGAGAAGAAAGAAGAGAATGCCAAGATGTCATTCTGGACTGCCTTCAAATTATCCGCACGTAACCTCATTTCCAAAGGAAAGAGAACGGCGATGGTCGCATTCGCCGGTTCAATCGGCATCATCGGTGTCTCTCTTGTTCTTGCGGTCTCCTGCGGCGTTCAGGATTACATCAAATCCATGCAGGACGACATGATTTCAGGATATCCAATATCCGTTTCAGAGACTGCGATCGACTACTCAAGCATGTTCTCCAATATGTCGGATTCTGCGAAAGCAGAAGGAGTGGTCAAGTCCGTAGAGAAGGGCAAAGTCAATGTTGACTACCTCATCGAGTATTTCGTTGAACAGTCCAAGAATATGTCTAGCCTCACCGTTAACAACGATTTATCGGAAGACTACATCAATTTCATCAGAGAAATGCCTGAGGAATACTACGCTGCAATGGCGGAGTATTACGGACTCAACATCAGAAACAACCTCTATACAGACATCCAGTTCGAAGGACAGGAGAAGAAGGAATACTCTTTGACCGCCATCGAAACCTTATACACATCAATCTTAGGCGAGACAGAGTATGGAGGATTCTCATCCCTCATCTCACAGTACACCAACTCATTCCATGAGGCGCCAGACTCAAAAGACTATGTCTTGTCTCAATATGACATCATCTCCGATCCTGCCACCTCCAAGTTTGCGACTGAAGCTAACGAGGTCATGCTCGTCGTCTCCAAGAACACCGAAGTGACCGACCTCTTCCTCGCCCAGTTAGGCTATTACACCCAGGAAGAATTCCTCAATATCGTCTACAAATACGGCGATAACACCACAGATTACGATTCAAAGCTCGACAAAGACAGCTTTACCTATGATGAGTTGATGGATAAGACATTCACATATTATCCAAACAACACCATCTTCAACAAAACACCTGTTGGCAGCCCTAAAGCGGAGATGAACCCGTTCACCTATAACCCGGTTGCAGGAATCACGGATGATGTTGCAACGCCTTGGACAAACGGATTGCCTCTAAAAATAACCGCAATCCTTAGACCGAAGAAAGATATCAACTATGGCTGTTTATCAACCGGCATGTATTACACCAACAAGTTGACCAAATATGCGATTGAACAGTCGCTTACCTCGGAGATTGTAAACTATCTCAACGATAACGAGCAGTCGGGTTTCAACTCGATGGAGATGACGATGGAAACGACATCCGGGAAGACAACTGTCTTCTATGGCATCACCTACCAGTATGAATACTCATATCAGGGACAGAACCATAAGCACAACTATGGATTTGTTGGATCGACAAGTTCAATGTCCGCTATCCTTGGAATGATTGGTTACGATATCGGAAACACATACACTTTGTCTTTAAGACAACTTGGCGGATGCGACCTTCCAAATGACATCTCAGTCTTCCCTCTTAGCTTTAACGACAAGAACCTCGTCACGGATTATCTCGACATCTGGAATAACGAGGGCGATGTCACTCTCAAGAGTGGAAAGGTCATCAAATATGAGGACAGAACTCCTGTCACCTACACCGACACAATCTCTCTCATCATGAGCATCATCTCAACGATGATCAACGTCATCACGATCGCACTTGTTTGTTTCACGGCCTTATCGCTTGTCGTCTCAACCGTCATGATTGGAATCATCACCTATGTTTCCGTCATGGAGCGTATCAAGGAAATCGGTGTCATCCGTTCCCTTGGCGGACGCAAGAAAGACGTCTCTCACTTATTCAACGCAGAGACATTCATCATCGGCGGACTCTCGGGTGTAGTTGGTATTGTTATCACCTACATTGCTTCTGCAATCTTAAATGTCATCATCGGAGTGAACTTCGGTATCTACACGGTTGCCGCTCTCCCATGGTATGACGCAATCATCATTATCCTCATCTCTATCCTCTTAACCTCAATCTCTGGCCTTGTTCCTGCATCTGCAGCGGCAAGAAAAGATCCAGTTGAGGCACTTAGAACTGAGTAACCAAAAAATGCGGAATCCGAACGGGTTCCGCTTTTCTTCTTTCGCCGAAACAATACAAACGCCTATCATATGTGCATTTTAAATGCAAAAACACGCAATTTAGTTGCCTTTAGGGAATTTGGTGGTGTAATTTATCGCTATGAACAAAAGAGACATTATTTCTAAAAACATACTATCCCTCCGCAAAAAGTCCGGAATGACACAAGCGGATCTTGCAGAGAAACTAAACTACAGCGACAAAGCCGTTTCCAAATGGGAGAGGGGAGAGTCCCTTCCAGACGCGGATATGCTATATAACATCGCGACACTTTTCGGTGTTGAGATTGGCTATTTATTCGAAGAACACGAATCCGTTGAACTCCCTAAAGAGGCGGAAGACGAACTCAAGGCTCGTGAGATGAGGGCGAGATGGATTTTCGCCATCGTTTTAGTATCGGTCGTTTTGGCTGTCGTAGGAGTTGGCGTTCTATCCCTTTGGCTTGTTGATGCCATTCCACCGAAACTCGTCTGGGTTCTCTTCGTATCGCCGATTATCCCTTCAATTGTCTTGATGGTTGAGATTATCTCAGGCAAAAGAATTCTTTTCTCAACCGTCTTATCAATCGCTTTATGGAGCTATGTATTCACCACGCTTGCTGTTATTAACAGAAACGTTCAGAGACCAGGCTGGGACTGGCTTGTCTTGCTTGGCATCGTGCTTCAGGCGGCGATCATTATCTACCCACGTGTATTAAAAGGCGCACGCACTCCTAAATTAAAAAAAGAGAACAATGATTGCTAGTTTTCAAAACTAGATGTAGACTAATAATACCTTGAAGAAGGAGTATTATTATGAGAATTGCGATTTCTGGCGAATCTCCAATGGATTTTGACAATGCGCTCCAGGCTAAAACCGGAGTGTTTTCCGTTCCTTTTCATATCCATCTAGGAGACCTTGAATACTTAGATAATGGCGAACACGCTAACGAAGAATTATTTGAATTCTTTGATAGAACAAAGCAGATTCCTAGGACTGCGGCAGCGAATATCGGCGAAATCAAAGCGCATTTTGACAAGATTCTTGAGGATCATGACGCAATAATCCATTTCACAATCTCCAGCGGAATGTCTTCTGGATATCAGAACGCCATGAACGCAGCAGACGGGGACCCAAGAATCCACGTCATCGACACACACTCGTTCTCCCTTGGCATCGGATACCTTGCATATAGAGCAAAACAGATGGCTGATGAAGGAAAGTCTGTCGAAGAAATCCTTACAGCTATGAATACTCTCCAGAATGAAGTATGCGCATCGCTCGTCGTCAGAGACCTTTGGTATATGGCTAAAGGTGGAAGATGCTCATCATTAATCGGACTTTTAGGAAGTGTTCTCCACATCATCCCTTTGCTTGAAGTCATCAACGGAAAGCTCGCTAATGAGAAGAAGTTCCAGGGAAACATCAGAAAACTTGGAAGAAAGTATGTTGAGACAATGGTTGGCAAATACTCCAAAGATGAGGAAATAGATTATTCCCTCGCAATGGTTGGATACTCAACGGAACTTCATTCAGGAGTCCAGGCAGCAGTGGATACACTCAAAGAAATGGGCTTTAAGGAAGTCGTCGTCACAAAGTGCAATGCGACATGCCCATCGCACGGTGGACCAGACGTAATTGGGTTCAGTTTCAGACATTTTAAAAAATCTTAAAATTCTTGTTGCTGAATTAGTTTGATTTATCTATAATAACCAAGCCGTTAAAAATAGACGGCGAAATTTGGGGCCATAGTTAAACGGGATAACGGTAGCTTTGCAAGCTTCAGTCCGGGGTTCGATTCCCCGTGGCTCCACCAAATTTCGATGGCTAGGTAGCCCAGTTGGTTAGAGCAATCGGCTCATACCCGATATGTCGAGGGTTCGAGTCCCCCCCTAGCCACCATATAAAACATATAGGTTTGA
>DCHU01000036.1 GCA_002314915.1 Caryophanales bacterium UBA1744 | reverse complement strand
ATGGGATTCGGAGATGCATTCATCGCGAAAGCATGGGGTATTAAAGAGACAGACCTCTATGCAGTTAGAAAAGATAATGGAATCACTCCAATCTTCAAAATGGTCGATACTCTCCACACCGGAAAGTACATCGCTTACCTCTACTCAACATATCAGAATCTTGTGAACCCATCATACAAAATGGAATCAAGACTTACCGACAAGAAGAAGATCATCGTTTTAGGCGCCGGTCCAATCCGTATCGGACAGGGTGTTGAATTCGACTACTCAACAGTCCACGCAGTTCAGACAATCAAGCGTGAAGGCTATGAGGCAATCATCATCAACAATAACCCAGAAACAGTTTCAACAGATTACACAACAGCAGATAAACTCTACTTCGAACCATTAACACCGGAAGATGTTATGGCAATCATCGACTTCGAGAATGCCCAGGGCGTAGTCGCTTCATTAGGTGGCCAGACTGCAATCAACCTCGCAAACCCACTCATGGAAAGGGGTGTCAAGATCATTGGCACAGACTGCGAAGCTATCGATAAAGCTGAAGATAGAAAGCTCTTCGAACACTTACTCGTAGAACTTGGAATCCCACAGCCAAAAGGACAGGCAGTCACCAGCGTTGAAGAAGGCGTTAAGGCTGCAGAAGAAATCGGGTATCCAGTTTTAGTCAGACCATCATTCGTCCTAGGTGGACGCGCAATGCAGATCGTCGGCTGTGAAGCAGACCTTCGCCACTACTTAAAAACAGCGGTAGAAATTGATGAAAAGAAACCTGTCTTAGTCGACAAGTACATCATCGGTAAAGAAGTCGAAGTCGACGCAATCTGTGACGGACACGATGTATTCGTCCCAGGCATCATGGAACTCGTTGAAAGAACAGGCATCCACTCAGGTGACTCAATCTCAGTTTATCCAACGTTCTCAGTTTCAGACAAAGTTAAAGGAACTATCCTCCAGTACGCTAAGAAATTAGGCTTAGGCATTGGAATCAAAGGTTTATACAACATCCAGTTCATCGTTGATAAGAACGACAAAGTATTCATCATCGAAGTCAACCCACGTTCATCGAGAACCGTTCCATTCCTCTCCAAATCAACAGGATACTCTCTTGCTGATATCGCAACAGAAGTCATCATGGGCAAGACTCTCAAGGAGCAGGGAATTTTCACGATCTATCCTGAAGAAAAGAGCCGTTACTATGTAAAGGTCCCAGTATTCTCATTCAATAAGATCAAAGGTTTGGACGCTTATCTCTCTCCAGAAATGAAGTCCACAGGTGAGGCTATCGGATACGATAAGAAACTGAATCGCGCATTATACAAAGCACTTCAGGCAGCAGGCACAAAGATGCAGGGATACGGAACCGTATTCGCAACAATCGCTGACCAGGACAAAGAAGAAGCATTACCTCTCTTGAGAAGATTCTATAACCTTGGCTTCAACATCGAGGCAACAAAGGGAACCGCTAAGTTCCTCAAGGAAAACGGAATCAGAACAAGAGTCTTAACAAAGATCTCAGAGAGTGATGAAATCAAAGACTCAATCCGCCAGGGTCACATCGCATACGTCATCAACACAAGCGCCATCGGATCGCACAGCGCTGAGTCTGACGGCGTCAAGATCAGACAGTATGCTATCGAGTCTAACGTGACAATGTTCACATCATTAGATACAGTAAAGGTTGTTCTCGACGTTCTCGAAGAGACAGTCATTACAATCTCTACAATCGACGCACAATAAACATGAAACAGACAGTATTAGAAATCACAAGCAACACAGCCCTCAACAAGAACGTTTATAAAATGGTTCTTAAGGGCGACTGTACCGCTATTACTAGCTGCGGCCAGTTCGTTAATATCCAGATAGAGGGTATGTATTTAAGACGCCCTATTTCAGTCTGTGATTATGACGCTGACAGCCTCACCCTCGTCTACAAAGTAGTCGGAAAAGGCACTGAGGTAATGTCAAAAATGTCTTCAGGGACAAAACTCGATATCCTTTTAGGATTAGGCAACGGATATGACTTATCTAAAGCAGGAGAAAAGCCACTCCTAATAGGCGGAGGCGTTGGTGTTCCACCGCTCTATAACCTTGCAAAGAAGTTAAGAGGCGAAGGAAAAGATGTCTCGGTCATACTCGGTTTCAACACCAAGGAAGAAATCTTCTATGAAGATGAATTCAAATCGCTAGGTTGTAACGTCAAAGTAACTACAGTTGATGGAAGCTACGGCATCAAGGGATTCGTAACAAAGGCGCTCCCTGAATCGTACTCCCACTTCTATACATGCGGACCAGAGCCAATGCTCAAAGCAATATATAACGCAACCACCACTTCAGGCCAGTTCAGCTTCGAAGAGAGAATGGGTTGCGGATTTGGAGCGTGCATGGGCTGCAGCTGCAAGACCGTCACAGGTTACAAGAGAATCTGCAAAGACGGACCGGTTCTTTTCAAGGAGGAAATCTTATGGCAGAAGTAAATACCAAAGTCACTCTTTGCGGCATTGAATTAGACAATCCAGTCATTCCTGCATCAGGAACATTCGGATTCGGATATGAATTCGCCGAAATATACGATATTAACGTCCTTGGAACCTTTTCCTTTAAAGGAACGACCAAAGACCCAAGATTCGGAAATCCAACCCCTAGAATCGCTGAATGCACATCAGGAATGATTAATGCAGTAGGCCTTCAGAACCCAGGAGTTGAGAAAGTCATCTCAGAAGAACTTCCAAAGCTTAAAAAGTGTTTCAATAAGCCAGTCATGGCTAACGTCAGCGGATTCTCGATTGATGAATACGCCTACACATGCGCAAAAATCGATAAGGAAGAACAAGTCGGTTGGATCGAGGTAAATGTATCATGCCCTAACGTTCACGGAGGTGGTATGGCATTCGGTACAAGCCCAGAAGGCGCCGCAAATGTCGTTCGTGCCGTAAAAGCCGTAACAACAAAACCAATCATCGTTAAGTTATCACCTAACGTTACCGATATCGTCGCAATCGCAAAAGCTTGTGAAGAAGCCGGAGCGGATGCAATCTCGCTCATCAACACCATGCTCGGCATGAGAATAGATTTGAACAAGAGAACCCCAGTCATCGCAAACAAGATGGGTGGATTCTCGGGACCAGCAATCTTCCCTGTCGCTGTGAGAATGGTTTATCAGGTCTCACACGCGGTAAAGATTCCGGTTGTCGGCATGGGCGGAGTCAATTCCGCAGAAGACGTCATCGAAATGATGATGGCAGGCGCAACGGCAGTTGAGGTTGGCGCCGCAAACTTAATCAATCCTTTCGCTTGCAGGGACATCATCAATGACCTCCCTAGAGTGATGGAGAAATACAAAATCAATTCATTAAAAGAAATAATTGGAGGATGTAAATAATGGGTAGAGACGTAATCGTTGCCTGTGACTTCGACTCAAAAGAGAAGACACTCGCATTCTTGGACAAATTCGAGGGAAAGAAGCCATTCGTTAAAATCGGAATGGAACTTTATTACTCAGCAGGACCAGAGATCGTAAGAGAAATCAAGGCTAGAGGACACAAGATCTTTTTGGACTTAAAACTCCACGACATCCCTAACACAGTTAAGAAATCAATGGCAGTTCTTAAGAACCTTGACGTTGATATGACAAACTTACACGCAGCAGGAACAAAGAATATGATGAAGGCTGCACTCGAAGGATTAACTAGAGAAGATGGCACACACCCTCTCTTAATCGCTGTCACACAGTTAACATCAACCGACCAGGAAAGCATGGAGAATGACCTCCTCATCAAAGAGCCAATCGACCAGGTCGTCATGCATTATGCAAAATGCGCAGAAGAATCCGGATTAGACGGGGTCGTCTGCTCACCACTCGAGGCTAAGAAGGTCCACGACACTTGCGGAAAGAACTTTGTCACAGTTACTCCAGGCGTTAGATTCGCTGATGGAGATAAGGGTGACCAGAAGAGAGTCATGACACCTGCACAGGCTAAAGAAATCGGTTCAGACTACATCGTTGTAGGCCGTCCAATCACAGCAGCTGAAGACCCAGTTGCAGCATATGAAAGATGCGTCAGAGAATTCGTTGACTAAGGAGATAAATATGAATAAAGAAGCAATCGAACAGTTAATCGCTAAAGATTTATTATCAATCAAAGCGGTATTCTTCAGACCAAATGAACCATTCACATGGGCATCAGGCATCAAATCACCAGTTTACTGCGACAACAGACTCACATTAACCGCTCCAGCAGTTAGAACAGATGTTGAGACATCACTTGCAGAAGTCATCAAAGAAAACTATCCAGAAGTTGAAGTCTTAATGGGCACTTCTACCGCAGGAATTGCACACGCCGCAATCACCGCACACCTCATGGGACTCCCAATGGGCTATGTCAGAAGCGGACACAAGGACCACGGAAGACAGAATCAAATCGAAGGTAAGCTCGAGCCAGGACAGAAGGTCGTTGTCGTTGAGGATTTAATCTCAACAGGCGGCTCAGTCATCGAAGTCGTTGATGTCTTAAGAGAAGCAGGCGCTGAAGTCTTAGGAATCGTCTCAATCTTCACATACGGAATGAAGAAGGGATTGGTTAGACTTGCAGAAGCGAATGTCAAAAACATCTCCCTCACGAACTTCGACGTCATCGCAAACGTCGCAGCTGAAGAGAACTACATCGCAAAAGAGGATGTTGAGAGATTGATCGCATTCAGAAACAACCCATCCGATGAAAGCTGGATCAAAGGCTAATTATGAGAAGCTTAATTGACGTAACAGATTTCACAAACGAAGAACTCCAAGGTCTTATGGACCGCGCTTTGGACATTATCGACAATCCAGATAAATACGCCGAAGCATGCAAAAGAAAAAAGCTCGCCACATTGTTCTACGAGCCTTCAACTAGAACAAGATTAAGCTTTGAGGCGGCAATGATTGAACTCGGTGGCTCAGTCATCGGATTCAGCAGCGCTTCGTCTAGTTCAGCCTCAAAAGGCGAATCTATGGCAGATACCGCCAAAGTCATCAGCTGCTATGCAGACATCATCGTCACAAGACACCCAAATGATGGCGCGGCATATGTCGCGGCAAAGAACGCAACAGTCCCGGTCATCAACGCTGGAGACGGACAACACTGCCATCCAACACAGACTCTTGCGGACTTATTAACAATCTATAGAGAGAAGCACACATTCGATAACTTAACAGTCGGATTATGCGGAGACTTGAAGTACGGAAGAACCGTCCACTCCTTAATCAGCGCATTATCAAGATACAACAACGTTAAGTTAGTCCTCATCTCACCAAAAGAACTAAGGCTTCCTGAATTCGTTAAGACAGAGGTCATCGAAAAGAATGGCATGTCCTACAAAGAAGTGTTCACTCTTGAAGAAGCGATCCCTGAACTCGATGTCTTGTATATGACCAGAATTCAGAGAGAAAGATTTGAGGATTTTAACGAGTACGAGTTGCTCAAAAACTCCTATGTCCTCGATGTCGAGAAGATGAAGGCCGCCAAGGATGACATGATCATCCTCCACCCACTCCCAAGAGTTAACGAAATAAGCGTTAAGGTTGATGATGACCCAAGAGCCTGCTACTTCAAGCAGTGCGCAAACGGAAAGTACATGCGAATGGCGCTTATCCTTAAGCTCTTAGAAGAGGCAAGCAGTCCTGAAAAAGAAGACAGAACGGAAGGACTTGAGGTTATCACAAACGATGTACCATGCCTCAACCACCGCTGCATCTCTCAGCAAGAACAGGAACTTGAGCACTCATATAAGGTCGTCGATAGAGTTAAAGGCATCTATAGATGCGTCTACTGCGACTTAAAGAGACAGTTCTAAACAACAAAAAGAACCACCCATTTTGATAAAAACCCCTCCAGTTAGTTGTCCAACTTTTGGGGTTCATATCATTTGGATGGTCTTTTCTTTTGGTCTTTGAACGATTAAGCGTTGTCGACGTTGTGATAGACGTTCTGGACGTCTTCGTTCTCGTCGAGCATAGCGAGCATGTCTCTCATTCTCTGAGCGTCATCGTCTGCGAGGACGACCCAATCATTTGGAACGAGTGTGACTTCTGCTCTTTCGAAATCTTCGTATCCGAGTTCCTTGAGAGCTTCCTTAGCTGCATCGAATGACTCAGGTGCTGTCTTGATTTCAACGATTCCGTCTTCACAGCTTGCATCTGAGAAATCAACATCAGCCATGATTAATGCCTCTTCGATGCCTTCGAGTTTGTCCTCTTCAGCTGCGAAGTCGATTAATCCTGCTCTTTCGAAGTTGTATGCGACTGAACCCATCTTGCCACCTTTCTTTGTGACGATGGTCTTAACTCCGACTAATGCGCGGTTAACGTTGTCTGATAATGTATCGACGATGAGGAATGATCCGCCTGGACCATAGAACTCGTAGCGTCCTTCGATATATGCTGTTGCGTCTCCGCCCTTTGCCTTTTCAATAGCACGGTCGATGACGTCCTTAGGACATGACTTACGATACTTTTCGATTGCACTTCTTAATGCAAGGTTAGAAGCAGGATCAGGAATGCCCTTCTTTGCTGCTGCATAAATTTCTTTTGATGCACGCATGTAAACTGCAGATTTCTGCTTTGCGGATGCTGCCATTGCGGCTGCTCTGACTTCAAAATGTCTTCCCATAAATTTTCCTTTGCTCCTTTAGCGGTTAGTATTCTATCACTAGGAATTATTCCTAGTTAGCCTTTTTTGTTAGGCCGTATCTATCAAAAACCTTTTTCTTGTAGGCTTCGACGTCCAATTTGGTGAGTGGTTTGAGGTGATGACGCTTGATGAATTTTCTAAATTCAGCAAACTCGGTCGTATACAAATGACGTGGGTCGTGAGCGTCTACACCCAGTATGCATTTAGCGCCCATCTTGGATGCTAAATCCCAGAATTCGTTGCATGGATAGGAGAACACTCTATCTCCGTTCTCATCAACGTCTTTTTCCGTCCTCGACATCAACATATTGATCTCAAGAGGAATATCGAGTTCCACCGCTTTAGCGATGATTCTCTTTGAACACTCTTCGAATTCCTCATTCCATCCATGGAGGAATTTGTGGAATAAATCGGGGTGACATACATAAATGTATAATCCCGTTTCCATTCCTCTAATTAAATGGTCCGTGTATTCATGAAGCGTTTCAATTGGATGCGATTTGTAATGATACATTTCGGCATCAGTGCCCTCTTCGTTAAGTTTGCAATGTTGACCTAAAATCAGGTAATCAACATCACCTTTTTGCAGGCAACTTAGATAGTAATCGTTGAACTTATCGCCATAGTCTTCACATTCAAACGCAGAGTACAGTTCAATCTTTCCCTGATACTTCTTCTTGAGGTATTTGAGGTTGGAGATGTACTCGTCATAACACTCGAAATCGCCTCTGACTCCAGGCTGTGGAATTCCTGGCAAAAACACGTGGTCGGAAACACCAAAAATTTTGTAATTGTGTCTGATTGCGCACTCCACCATTTCGAATTCATCACCGATTGCGTGACCACATCTATAGGTGTGTGAATGGTAGTTGTATCCGAAATTACGAGACATACAAAACCTCCTTGAGGGTCAATCCCACAGCTGGGGCTTTGTAGCATTTGAAATCTCTGATTGGGTTGTTGAGCATCTTCTCTATTGATTCCAAAGACATCTTTCCCGTTGCGACCTTGAAGGCCATGCCAATCATCATGCGGACCATGTATGTCATGAATCCATTGCCTTTCAGAGTGACAACGCAGTGATTGTCATTCACTTTGACCTGTATGTCCTGGATGTTGCGGATAAACCCATCCACATCATCGGCCTTTACCGTGAAATTCTGGAAGTTATGGACACCTTTGTAGAGCATCATCGCCTGTTCAAACAATTCAAAGTTGAAACGAGGCCATTCAAACTGATATTCGTCGGTAGCGAATGGATCGCGTTCCCCGTAGTGGAACTTGTATTCATAGACCTTGCCGCAGTTGCTATGCCTTGCGTGGAAGTCGTCTGATTTCTTCTCCACGGACTTAATTACAATGTCTTTTGGCGACAATCTATTCATCGCCATTTTGAAATGCTCTATATCTTTGATATCTTTAGCCGTTTTGAAGCTGATTGTCTGTGCGAATGCGTGAACACCTGCGTCAGTCCTTCCTGAGCCGTGGATAGGCGTTTTCACACCCAAAATACTGGATACCACTTCTTCGAGGACACCCTGAACCGTTCTGAGGTTTGGCTGTTTCTCAAAACCCTTGAATCCGGTGCCGTTATAAGCGACTGTCATAAGATAAACGCTCATAATACCGCTCCTTCTCCAAGCAAGACGTTGAAGATGTCGAAATTGATCACTTTCATATAAATACATCCGGCAAGAATAGCCACTAGTAAAAGAAGAGCAAACGCATCTCCCCACTTAAACTTCATCTTGCGGTATTTAGTTCTCTTTCCGTTAGGATCATATCCCCTACATTCCATTGCATTAGCAAGCTCATCAGATCTAACGAATGCCGAAACGAATAAAGGAATGATGAGTGAAATGATCGCTCTGATCTTCTTGCCAAAACCACCATGTTCAAAGTCAACGCCTCTGGAGGTTTGAGCCTTCATAATACGATTGACATCTTCAAGAATCGTTGGGATGAATCTGAGTGCCAACGAAATGGTCATTGCTATGATGTGTGCTGGGAATCCTATGACTTTTAATGGGGTCATGTACCACTCTAAAGCGTATGTTAAATCCAATGGACTGGTTGTTGATGTGAGAATCATCGAAAGTCCAATCATGAGAATCAATCTCAAAAGGATTCTTCCCGCATCGAGGAAGCTCTCCCAATAGAAACTGTAACCCTTAATGATGAAAGCGACGTGCATCTCATCAACAGATGTTTTAGGTGCGATGATATAGATGATCAGCAAGAAGATAATCATGAACCACAAACTCTTAAGCGAACGCAATAGTTTGAGGAAAGATGTCTTGGAGATAATCATTAAGATTATGACGAGCGATGCCAATACTCCCATTACAGAGTAAGTCATTGAGAATGTTGGGTAACTAAAGAACACGGCGACCATCAAAATGATCATTCCGAGGACTTTGACTCTTGGATCCATTTTATGGATAGGAGTCTTATATGGGACGTACTTACCGAGTGCAAAACTAGCCATGGATGTTCTCCTTGATAGCTTTTGCAAGCTCGTCTACGTTCTTAAGTGAGGTTGTTGGAATATCGAATCCCTTCTTACGAAGTTCTTCTGCAAACTTATAGGTGTGCGGATTATCTAGCGAGTATTCGGATAAGGCTACGCCAAAGAGTTGTTCTGGCGTGCACTGCTTTGCGACTTTTCCGTTCTCCATGACGATCACTTCGTCAGCGTATTCCGCGACGATGTCCATATCGTGGCTGAC